>CAIVOW010000161.1 GCA_903907665.1 uncultured Actinomycetes bacterium
CAGCAACAAAGAGTTAGCGTGGCTCTTGCTCTCATTCAGGCGGCTTCTTACTATCTTCTTGATGAACCCCTCAGCGCTCAGGACGCTAGCCATCAAGACCGAACTTTGGATCTGCTGACCATGCTCGCAAAAGAGCAGGGCATTCTGGTTGTTGCCCATAATTCGGCCGCTTTTAAGGCCAGATTCGACGCTCACATCTCGCTTTGGTGAGCGCTTTGAGCGTGTCTTTCCAATTCGAACAGATGTTCGGTACTATTGCCCTATTCGCGCCACCCACCTCGGGCTGGCGTGGATATACCCAACCAGAGCGGTTCCACACTTCCGCCAGGCATATGCCTAGGCCGTCGGTGGTAGTCCGTACCTTCTGGACCGAGACGTTCTTTCCGAAAGGGAAGGGCCAGATGAACGATGAAAGGTTCACACCATGGCAGCTGAAAAGCCAGATAAAGTCGAAAAGACAGATAAGGCGTCGTTAGATCGCGCCAAAGCCCTTGATAGTGCCCTAGCCCAAATCGAGCGTCAATTCGGTAAGGGTTCAGTTATGAAGATGGGCGATCGCGGCCCACAGATTATGGAAGTTATTCCAACTGGTTCAGTTGCACTCGATGTAGCGCTTGGAATTGGTGGATTACCACGCGGGCGTATTGTTGAAATTTATGGACCTGAATCTTCAGGTAAAACAACTGTTGCTTTGCACGCAATTGCAAATGCGCAGAAAGCTGGAGGCATCGCTGCATTTATCGACGCTGAACACGCGCTTGATCCAGAGTATGCCCGCAAACTCGGTGTTGATATTGATGCACTCCTTGTTTCACAACCAGATACTGGTGAGCAAGCTCTTGAGATCATGGATATGTTGGTTCGTTCGGGAGCGCTAGATATTGTCGTCGTCGACTCCGTCGCAGCACTTACACCTCGTGCTGAAATCGAAGGCGAAATGGGCGATTCCCACATGGGTCTCCAAGCTCGTTTGATGTCGCAGGCGCTCCGCAAGATGACTGGTGCTCTGCATCAGTCCAACACAACTGCAATCTTTATTAACCAGTTGCGCGACAAGATCGGCGTCTTCTTTGGAACACCGGAGACAACAACAGGTGGTAAAGCGCTTAAGTTCTACGCTTCTATTCGTCTTGATGTTCGTCGTATCGAAACTCTTAAAGATGGCACAGATGCAGTCGGTAACCGTACTCGCGTTAAGGTCGTCAAGAACAAGATGGCTCCACCATTTAAGCAAGCAGAGTTCGACATCATTTACGGTGTTGGAATCTCACGCGAAGGTTCACTCATTGACCTCGGTGTAGAGCTTGGAATTGTTAAGAAGTCTGGCGCTTGGTATACCTACAACGGTGATCAACTTGGTCAGGGTAAAGAGAATGCTCGCGCCTTCCTTATCGACAATCCAGATCTTGCAAATGACATCGAAAAACAAATTCGTGAAGTAAACGTACCGACCGCAGTTGATCCAGCACTTGTCGCTGCGATTGATGAAGTCGGCGCTGATGTCGAGTTCTAAACTCACCCCAGAAGTAGAAGCCAACTCCTACTCCGACGCGATGAACGTGGCGTTGTACGCCCTCGCTCCTCGCGCTCGGAGTCGGGCTGAAATGCGCACCCATTTGATTAAGCGTGACTTCAGCGAATCTACTGCTGAAGCCGTGCTTGATCATTTGGAACTTGAAGGTCTCATCAATGATTTGGAGTTCGCTCAACTCTGGTCAGAATCCCGCCAACGTCAGAAGAAGATGAGTAAACGTGTCATCTCTCAAGAACTTCGTACTAAAGGCGTCTCACCCGACATCATCGATGAAGTGATCTCTGAAATTGACGACGAGACTGAATACCAGCTGGCCTATCAACTTGCTGAGCGCAAATACCGTTCTTGCGCGCATCTTGAGCCAGAGAAGATTTATAGCCGCATTTCGGGCGCCCTTTCACGCAAAGGCTTCTCAGGCGGACTTACTTCACGCATAATCCGTGAATTAATGGGGAATGAGCAGCAATAAGATTAGCCAATGACCTCCCGCTCCTTTGTCGTAGAAACGTACGGCTGCCAAATGAACGTTCACGACAGTGAACGTATTGCGGGGTTGTTGTTGGATTCGGGCTATGTCCAGGCACTTGAAGGAAGTGAACCGGATTTAGTTGTCTTTAATACTTGCGCTGTTAGAGAAAATGCCGACAACAAACTATATGGCCGTTTGAGTTTCCTGGCTCCTATTAAGAAATTAAATCGTAATTTCCAAATTGCTGTTGGTGGCTGTATGGCCCAGAAAGATCAAGAGAGCATTATTAAACGTGCGCCATATGTGGACGTTGTTTTCGGCACTCACAACATTGGTTCGCTACCAGCGCTTCTTGAACGTGCCCGCATAGAAGAAGAGTCTCAAGTTGAAATCAAAGAAGCACTTGAGCATTTCCCATCAACTTTGCCTTCTAGACGTCATTCAGCTTTCAGCGCCTGGGTTTCTATTTCAGTTGGCTGTAATAACACGTGCACTTTCTGCATTGTTCCATCGCTTCGTGGAGTTGAAAAAGACCGCGAAGAGGTAGATATTCTCAAGGAAGTTAGAGCGTTAGTTGGTCAAGGCGTCGTTGAAATAACTTTGCTAGGACAAAACGTCAATGCTTATAAAAACGGCGGATTTGCATCACTACTTCGCCAAGTAGGAAGTGTTGATGGGCTAGAGCGTCTGCGCTTTATGTCACCGCACCCTCGCGACTTTACTGATGATGTCATAGCTGCAATGGCAGAGACTCCTGCTGTTATGCCGCACCTACACATGCCTTTGCAATCTGGTTCAGACTCAATTTTGCAGTCCATGCGCCGTTCATATAGACGCGAGAAATATATGGGCATTATCGAACGCGTCCGTCAGGCCATTCCTGATGCCGGAATTACAACAGATATCATCGTCGGTTTTCCAGGTGAGACGGAAGCCGATTTTGTACAGACTCTTGAAGTTGTTGAAGAAGCTCGCTTTACCGCCGCTTACACTTTCCAGTATTCAAAGCGCCCCGGAACTCCTGCCGCAACGATGCCTGATCAAATAGCTGACGATGTAATGGCTGATCGCTATGGCCGCTTGCATGTTTTACAACAACGAATGTCCGAAGAGATTAATGATGCTGCCATAGGCAAGAGCTATGAACTACTTGTAACTGAAAATCGCGATACTCGTACTCCTGATTTTCGGTTAGTACATATTCCCGAAGGCGTGGATGCCCGTCCTGGTGACTTGGTGACAGGTCGAATTACTTCTGCCTCACCCAACTTCATGATTGCAGGAGAAATTGAATCCGTTCGACGAACTCGAGGCGGAGATGCCCACGAAGCACGCGTGGCTGAAATTGGACCAGAACCAATCATGATTGGAATGCCTTCGCTTGCAAAGTTGAAGTTGATTCACGGCTCATGACGTTAATCGTTATTTGTGGGGCTACTGCAACGGGTAAGAGCGACTTAGCGGTTGACGTTGCCAAAGAGATCGGCGCTGAAATTGTTAATGCCGATTCCATGCAACTTTATCGGGGCATGGATATTGGAACTGCAAAATTAAGCGTGGATGAGCGCCAAGGAATTGCGCATCACTTATTGGATATTGCCGAGGTGAGCACCGATGTAACGGTTTCTTGGTATCAGGAGATTGCGCGGACAAAAATAGATGAGCTGCTAGCTGCTGAAAAGCCGGTTGTCATCGTTGGCGGTACGGGCTTTTATATTAAAGCGATTTTGGATGACCTTAATTTTCCAGAAACTGATCCCGAGGTTCGAGCAAAATTAACTGAAGAAGCTGAGCGAATCGGAGCTACGGCCATGCACAATCGCTTAGGGACGCTAGATCCTGCTGCGGCCGCCGCAATCCCGAAAGAAAATGTACGTCGCGTTGTGCGCGCACTTGAAGTTATTGAAATAACAGGTAAGCCATTTACTGCAAATCTTCCACGCCAAGATTCAACTCGTTACCCACAAGCGCAGCAATTCGGGTTAAAAGTAGATAGAGCTCTTCTAGATGAACGTATTGATGCCCGAGTCGAGAAGATGTGGGAAAGTGGCTTAGAAATTGAAGTTGAGAAATTAATTGAAATGGGACTTCTTGAAGGCAAGACAGCCCAAGCTGCGTTGGGATATGCCCAGATCATCTCTGCAAAGAGCGGGTTAAGCGCAGATCCAAAAACTGAAACCAAAATTGCCACCCGCCAATATGCCCGGCGCCAAGAAACCTGGTTTACGCGTGATGAGCGTATTTCATGGCTTGAGCCAGCCAGTACTAGCGTTCACCTAGAGCGCGTTCTAGCGTCTATTATCAAATCATGATTGCAACCTACGGCCATGGAACACACAATGATTTTGTGCTGCTCTTTGATCCGGAGGGCGAGCTTTCTTTAACCGCAGAACAAGTGCAACGTATCTGTAATAGAAAATCGGGAGTTGGGTCTGACGGAGTTATCCGCATTGTGAAGCAAGATGGAAAATGGTTTATGGATTATCGC
>CAIVOW010000162.1 GCA_903907665.1 uncultured Actinomycetes bacterium
ATCGCATCTGTTATTTCGCCCATAAACCGGGTGAGTAAACGATTTACAACAAAAGCTGGTGCATCTTTAACGATAACCATAGTTTTCTTTAACTCGCGGCCAACTGAAACTGCCGTTGCTGTAGTTGCATCATCTGTATGAGTAGTGCGTGCAACTTCCAATAAAGGCATGATGGCGACTGGATTGAAAAAGTGAAAGCCAATAACTCGCTCAGGATTTTTTAGGCCACTAGCCATCTTTTCAACTGAGAGAGATGAGGTGTTGGTCGCCAGGATGCACTCAGCTGAGACGATGCTTTCTAGTTCTGTGAAAAGTTGTTGTTTAAGAGTTAGCTCTTCAAAGATTGCTTCAATGACAAAATCGCAATCTGAATAGATGCTCTTTGATGTAGAACCGCTTATGAGTGTGAGTAGGCGAGCAGCACCTTCAGCGCTCATTCGCTTCTTCTCAACAAGTTTGGCAATCTCAGCCTGAATGTAGGTGATTCCTTTATCTACTCGCTCTTGATCTAGGTCAGTGATGACGACTGGAACTTTAAGATTTCGAAGAAAAATGAGCGCGAGCTGGGAAGCCATTAACCCTGCGCCAACTATGCCGACTTTTGTCACTTTGCGAGCTAAGGCAGGTTTAGGCGCACCCTCAACTTTTTTGCGCTTCTTTTGCATAAGATTAAATGCATAGAGGGAGGCGCGAAGTTCATCACTCATTGTCAGATCTGCAAGTGCTTGATCTTCGGCATCAAACCCAGCGCTTAATGTATTGGTCCGGGCATCCTTGATGAGCGCTAGCGCCTTGGTAGGTGATGCTAATTGCGCCCCACCATATTTTTTATTCATCGCATTTCGTCCGATTTCTAAAGCCGAATCCCATGCACTTGTATCTGCCAAGTGATCTTTACGTTCTATGACGTGATTTCCAGAGAGAATGCGAGCTACGAAGGTAGCTGATTTCTCAAGAAAGTCTGCTGGCTCAAAAACTGCATCGACAACGCCAAGTTCTAGGGCATCTTTGGATTTCATCATGGTGTTGTTATTGAGGGCGTTGAGCATGATTACTTGAACAGCATTTGCTGGACCAATTAATTTAGGAAGTATTGTGGCACCGCCCCATCCGGGTACAAGTCCAAGAAAAACTTCAGGCAATCCTGTGAGCGCAGTGGAAGCCAAAGTTCGATATTGGCAATGTAACCCAACTTCTAAGCCACCACCCAGAGCTAGTCCATTAATGAATGCAAAAGTTGGCTTTGTGCTCTCGCCTAGGCGACGAAAAACATCATGGCCAAGTTTGCCGATAGCAACTGCTTGCTCGCGGCTACTTAGCATTGAAAATGCTGAAAGATCCGCTCCTGCTGCAAAAATAAAAGGTTTTCCGGTGATTGCGATCGCACTTGCGTTGCTGGCAAGTGCGGAAGAGATTGCCTCATTTAACTTATTGAGAGATGCTGGCCCAAAAGTATTTGGACGAGTGTGATCCATTGCGTTATCTAAGGTAATGAGGGCAAGAGAACCATCAAAACCAAATGGCTTTAAATCTACTTCCCGAAGGTGGGCTTCTGTGATGACTTCATCGGGATTGGTGATGTTAATCATTTCTATTTTCTCCCTTAAGCCTTCATGGTTGTTGCAGCTAAATTTTGGAAATGAGGGTTTTCCCAAATTATCGTTCCACCCATTCCAAGGCCGATGCACATGGTTGTTATTCCGTAGCGAACCTCTGGATGTAATTCAAAACCTCTGGCTAAGTTAATTGCTAAGCGAATTCCAGATGATGCGAGGGGGTGCCCTACGGCAATCGCACCGCCATGAATATTCACACGAGAATCATCTTCATTAATTCCAAAATGATCTAAAAATGCGAGAACCTGCACTGCAAATGCTTCATTAATTTCAAATAGCCCTATATCTTCTATTTTCAAACCAGCCTTTTCAAGTGCTTTGATGGTGCTTGGGACTGGGCCGAACCCCATAATTTCTGGAGCAACGCCAGCGAATGCAAAAGAAATCATTCGAGCCTTGATGGGTAATCCCAACTCTTTAGCTTTGCCAGCACTTGCAATGATTGCAGCAGTCGCCCCATCATTTATCCCCGATGAATTTCCTGCAGTAACTCGGCCGGCAGGTCTAAACGGTGTTTTCAATCCAGCCAGACCTTCTAAAGTCGTTGTTGGGCGAGGTGGCTCATCAACTGTTGCAATTCCATAACCCAGTTCGGCACTTCGCACAGCCACTGGAATGAGATCGCGTTGGATTTCATTTTTTTGATAGGCAGCTGCTGTTTTCATTTGTGATGCTAACGCGTATTTATCTGCGCGCACCTTGGTAATGCCTGGAAATTTATCGTGAAGCCTTTCAGCCGTAGAGCCCATCGCAAGTGCATCTTGATCAACAAGTTTCTCTGCTAAGTAGCGAGGATTGGGATCCATGCCATCGCCAATTGGGTGATTGCCCATATGCTCAACGCCACCTGCTATAGCAATCTCATAGGCTCCAGCAGCAATGGCTCCAGCAAGTGTTGTCATAGATGTCATCGCGCCAGCACACCAGCGGTCAACTGAGTATCCAGGAACGGTATTTGGTATTCCTGCAAGCAAAGAAGCGCTTCGACCAATATTCATACCTTGATCTCCACTTTGAGTTGCTGCAGCAATTGCGACATCATCAATGAGCTCGGGTGAAAGTTGTTGGTTGCGTTCTAGAAGTCCGCGTAGTACACGAACCATGATGTCATCGGCTCGTGTGTTTACGTAGAGACCACCAGATTTTCCGAAGGGGGAGCGGACGGCGTCAACGAGAACCGGCTGGCTCTCGCCAAGTGACTGCATATGTGATCGTGACATGTAAACACCTTCCATCGGACGTGATGAAAGGTTACTCGTCGGTAGGTAAAAAGGGAATTACTTAGAAACTGGCGTTTTGACTCGCAGCGAGTGTGTAAAAGGCTTTAAGGTGAGGAAGAGATAGGCGGCAACAGCAATCCAATTAAGCGCAGCTCCTCGAGGTAGAGTGCCAAAAGATTGCAAATCCATCAAACCCTTATGCAGAACGCTACTGGCCACAACTATGAGGGCAATTCCACTATACATAAAAAACTTATTGAGGTTGAGTCGAAGCGATTTCTTATAAATCATCGCTCCTAGAGTTATTGAAAATGCTAGACCTGCGATGAGACCGATAGTGGGCGCTGAATTTGAACCAACAGTTTTAAAGCTGGCATAAAGAAAGAGGGCAGTTTCAAGTCCTTCACGGGCCACGCTAAAAAAAGCTGTTGAGATCAGGCCAAAAGTTCCTAGCGCGATTGCTTGATCCATCTTTGAGTGCAGTTCTTTGCTGATATTGCGCGCTGTTTTCTTCATCCAAAAAACCATCCAGGTCACAAGGGTTACGGCGGTAATTGACGTAACTCCAGCGAACAGCTCTTCTGCAGATGGAGTGAGTTCGTGTGAAGTGAAGGAAAGGAAGGCTCCAAAGCCAAGGCTCAGTAGCACTGCTAGCGCAACCCCAGCCCAGATTGAAGGAAGTGCCTTGCGGCGGCCAGTTTTAGCCACGTAGGCAAGCAGAATTCCAACTATCAGGGAGGCTTCAAGGCCCTCGCGAATTGCGATTAAGAAGGTGTTCAACACGGCAATAGCCTATGGCTCACGCCTCGAATTACGCAACTTTTATGTTGCGAAATTCATCACTATCTGAGAATCACTCAAATGCTGGGTTAATCGATGACCATCGGTTCCGCCTCATCGCCTTCAGGAACGGCTGAGATGAGCGGGGTAATCTCCCTGAGCGGCCCAACCAGTAGCTCTGCCAATTGAGTCACTTGCCATGGGCGAGCTGAAGCTTCGAGCAAGGTGGATTGAATGTAAGAGGCCAAATCGGTATCCGAAACACTTGGTGGGTTATGCCAAGCAAGTTTACGAAGCGCATCAGGGGAGATGAGGTTCTCGGGCGGAAGATCTAACTCTTGCGCTCGCTCAAGTACTGCCGCACGCGCGTGAGTCAATCGAGCATGGCCGAGTGGATTTCGATCTTTCCACAGTTTAGGAGGGGGTAGAGAAGTTGAGGGAGTTCGAAGTTCTGGAAGTTCCTTTGGGGCCAGGGCCAAGGCATGTCGAATCTGATAAAACCAATCAGTCAATGGCAGATTCTGTAGCCGAGATCTCTTAGTTAAGACTCGGCGCATTTCTTCTAACGTGGCTGGCTTGGCAACTGCTGTTGCGACGAGAGCCTCATCATTAAATACGCGACCAGGTGCGATATCAATTTTGGCGGCGTATTCATCTCTGGCTTCCCATAAAGCTTTGATAATCGCTAACGTCCTACGATCACGGACTTTGTGCATTCCAGATGTTCTGCGCCATGGATCTTTGCGTGGAGTTTTGGTGACTCCAGGAGCATGGTTTGCCAATATTTGTTTAAAGTCTTCTTGCGCCCAAGACAACTTATTTTTCTCAACAAGCAGTTGATGTACTTCATCCCGTAAATCAATAAGTACATCCACATCCAGTGCTGCATAGACGAGCCATTCAGGATTCAGCGGACGCTTAGACCAATCGACTGCGCTATGTTCTTTCGCAAGTGAAAGTCCAAGCATTGATTCAGCCAACGGGCCTAATCCAACGCGTGGACAACCTGCAATTCGCGCTCCAAGTTCTGTGTCAAAGAGAATTTTTGGATACAGGCCAAGTTCTGTTAAGCACGGTAAATCTTGAGTGCTTGCATGGATAATCCATTCTTGATCTGAAAATGTCTCGTCCATCTTCTTCCATAATTCTGGCGCGTTTGCTGAAATAGGATCAATTAGATGCAGGCCACCATTGCGACGAAAAATTTGGATGAGGTATGCGCGTTGACTGTATTTATAGCCAGATGCCCGCTCAGCATCAATTGCAATTGGTCCGCTACCTTTTGCAAGCTGCGCAATTACTTCTGCCAGTTCTTCATTTGTGCTGACCAAATCGGGCATGCCATGACGTGGAGTCAGGAGTGGTTCAGTAATTAATTCTTCACCCGGAGTAGGCGTTTGCGCTTCGCTCATCTGTGTTTATTTTCTATGAGGAGAGAGCTGCGTAACTCCGTCCGGAATTGGCTCAAGAGCTGCTGAGAGCCCCAGTAAATCAAGCCATGCTCGGACATGGTTAGCAATTCCAGAACCAGATGTTGGAGTCCACGATGCGCGAACTTCCATCTCGGAATCATCCTCGCGACCTTCTAGCATTCCATATGAGACTGAAGCTACTCGAGTAACTGTTCCACTAGGAGCTTCATACTGGCAATCATATTTTTTGAGCGCTTCAACAAGCCAACTCCATCCGACATCAGAGAGCATGGGATCTGCGGCCATCGACAAATCAATTGCTGCGCGAACAAATGTGACGCAGCGGTATTCACCCGACCAGCCTTCTTGCCCCTTGGGATCGTGCAAAAGTACAAATCGACCAGTAGCGGCATCTTCCAGAACGTCGGCAGTTAGCGCAATCGAGAATGGTGCAAGTTTTTGAGGGGCTGGTACTTCTTCTACCAAGATTTCGGCCCTGGGAGTTATCGCTCGAATCTCAGCGATAATCTGGTCAAAGGGAATCTGAAGTTGAGCCACGATTGAATAATAAATTGCCAGGCCTGCTAAATGGCTTAGGCGCGACTCGTGTGACCTATAACCTTTACCAATGTTTCCAATGCTTTCTTCGTTTTCTCCCATTCCATTGAGTGCCATCTCTGCTTTAGCTTCTAGTCTTTTATTTGGCACCAGCGACTATATCGGTGGGCATTTGGCCAAGAAGTACAAGGTTCTTGCAGTAACGGGAGCCATTCTATTTGTTGGATTTATGGTGGGTGTTCTGATGCTCCTATTAACTCATACCTGGATTGCGCCCTCGCTTTCTTGGAGCGGATATTTTCTACCAGGCGTGTTCGCTGGGCTGATTGGTTTCGCTGGTCTCAATGCATTCTTCGCTGGATTGGCAACGGGACGCATGGGAGTAGTTTCACCGATCTCTTCACTTGCTGTAATTGTTCCAGTTATTTACTCACTCATTAATGGAGAGCGTCCGAGTCATCTGGCAATAGCAGGAATGATTATTGCCGTACTAGGTGCTTTCTTTGGAAGTGGTCCAGAGATTAAAGGCGGATTGAGCGTTAAGCCACTTGTCTTTGCAGCAACGTCGGCAATATGTTTTGGAACGAGTGCACTTTTCTTGACCATTGGCGCGAAGACCAACGTCTTAATGACATCACTTACGATGCGCCTGCCAAGTGTGATCATAATCGGATTACTTGCTTTGCGATTTAAATCAACTGGAGGATTCACTAGTAAAAGTTGGCGTTGGCTTATTCTTGCTGGATTTGGCGACTTCCTTGCAAATGTGACTCTTGGGGAAGCGTCAACGATGGGCTTAGTTTCTTCGGCGGTTGTGCTTGCTTCACTCTACCCAGTTATCACATCACTTCTTGCATTTAAATTTTCACATGAGCGACTTCATAAGATTCAATACATAGGAATTATTTTCGCAGTAACTGGTGTTTCACTTATCTCCTTGGGTTAACTCAGATCTAAGTGCTTAGAGGCTTATAGATTTGAAGATTTGGAAAATATCTGAGCCAACTTCTTCGTGTGCGACTTCAATATAACCTCGGGTCAACTCTTCAAGATCTAAACAATTTTCACCCGATTCAATGTCCGCTCTGGTGAGATGAAATTCATCGATAAGTTTCGAGCGTAAACCTTGAGAAATTATCGATGGTCCAGCTTCAATGAGAATGCATCCACTTAAGACCGTTAACGCTTCCTCAAGGGAAAGATTCACAGCCCGAGCTTGCGTATTTGTTGCAATCGATAGCGGTAGTTCGCCCTGAGTCAAGACAACAAGAGGAACAGGGGTTTTGGCGTACGGTTCATGGCGAGCAGTATTTCCGCCGATGAGAATGACATCTGCGCGTTTTCTAAGTTCATGGAATCTCGCCCTATCTTCTTGGGAACTAAGGCCAGATGAACGTGAATGAATTGTTGTGCAGCCGTCTCGTCCAACAACCATATTGGCCAGCACGATTTTCTGATTATTCGTATTGGGCTGCTTCATACCTACACGCTACCGAAAGCCCTCCCTTTGGCCTCGAATTTGACTGTCAGTGCTCGGGTCTAGCCTCTAGACATGATCATCGACTGTAACTCATGCAAAATGCGCGACCTTGCCTGCGGGGATTGCGTTGTCTCATTCTTACTTGAAAGCCCCCCTTCAGAAATAAAGGGCGAGCACCTGAGCGCAATCGGATTCTTGGCAGAGAAGGGTTTGGTACCTCCTTTGAGGTTCACGAGCTAATTCACAGGTAATTCGCACGCTCAAAGCCTTGGCAAAGTTTGGCCAGTTACGCACAGGTGGTTACCCTTTCCAGATGAAGTTTCGTGGCAGAGCTCTTATGACCCTCACGGCCGGCAGCATGTCTGTAGCGCTCGTGTTGGCGATTACCGCACTCACAGCCTCACCAGCGTTTGCCGCTCCTTCGCTAGCTCAAGTACAAGGCCAGGTTCGAGCGTTGCAAGAAGATGCGGCAGCAGCAGCCGAGCAAGCCCAACAAGCCCAAGTTGAATTTAATAAGTTAAGTAAGCAATTGGCCTCAGTCCAACAACAAGCTGCTCAACAGGCAGGAAATCTCACGGCGCTCAAGCGCTCACTCGGGGCAATCGCTGCCGAGCAATATAAATCCGGTGGTATGAGTCAGAGCATGGAATTGCTCTTCTCTTCCAACCCAACTCTTTTCCTCTCCGCCGCAGGCTCTTTGGAAACAATAACGAAGAAAAAAACTGCTCAGCTTCGTAAATTCACATTAGCTAAACAACGACTTACTGCTACCTCCCTTACGGTCAACGACAAAATTTCACTTGCTGCTGCTGCAAAGGCGCGTTATGTGAAGCAGCTGGCTTCAGCAAATGAGAAACTCAAGCAGACACAGACTATTTTGGCCAAACTTACTAAAGCCGAACGGGCTCGCTTGGCTGCATTGGTCGATGGACAAGAGAATGCAGATCAAAAGTCATCTTCAGCGCTGGCTGCCAAAGCGAATTTAGGATCAGGCCGAGGCGCAACTGCGCTACGTTTTTCAATTAAACAAATTGGTGATCGCTATGTCTTTGGAGCAGCAGGGCCCACTTTATGGGATTGCTCTGGCCTGACCATGCGAGCTTTTGGCGCAGCCGGAATTTCACTCCCGCACTCTGCTGCTTCCCAAATGAATTATGGCAAACGAATCAGTTTTAACAGTTTGAAACCTGGCGACCTTGTCTTTTTTAATCACGGGGGACGCAGTTATGTTTCACATGTCGGCATTTATCTTGGAGGTGGACGAATGGTCCACGCTCCGCACCCCGGAGCTCGCGTAAAAGTTACGGATTTCGGAAATTCTTTTGGAAGCTTGCGATTTGCTGGTGGACGTCGTATCTAAGGCCCGAAAGATCCTCTTAGTTACTAATGATCTAGGACCTCATGCAGGAGGAATCGAGTCTTTTATCCTCGGCCTACTCGGTGAACTTGATGGTTCACAAATTGTGATCTATACATCCTCGCAGGAGGGTTCAGAACCGTTCGATGAAAAGTTATTGTCGAAATATGGAGTTCTAGTCATTCGCGATCGTGCAAAAGTTTTGCTTCCCACTCCTCGAGTCAATCGAGCTATTAGCAAAGTTATGAAGCAATATAGCTCTGAATTAATTTGGTTCGGCGCTGCAGCTCCGCTGGGATGGATGGCTGGACACCTTCGTCGAAATGGTGCAAGGCGTATCGTGACTCTGACTCATGGCCATGAAGTTTGGTGGTCAAAAGTATGGCCCTTTTCCTGGATTATGAAGCGGATTGCAAAGCGAATGGATGCCTTCGGTTTTCTGGGCGATTTCACGCGTAAGGCGATTGTCCGTGCAACGGGCAGCTCTGTAGAAATGGTTCGAATCGCACCTGGAATTGCCGTTGACCATTTTGTACCTGCCGAGAAATCTCCAACTTTGATGGCGAAATATGATTTGATAGGAAAGCCGGTAATCGTATCTGTGGGTCGCCTTGTGCATCGAAAAGGGCAGGATCGCTTGATAGATGCCATGCCTTTGATCCTTAAAGAATTACCCACTGCTGTTCTTTTATTAATCGGTGAAGGCCCACATCGTAAGGAATTAGATAGATTGGTTGCAAAGCATCAGATTGCAAACTCAGTTCGATTTATCGGTCGTCTTGGCTACGACGAACTTCCTGCCCACATTCAACTTGGAGATATCTTTGCGATGCCCTCGCGCTCTCGCTTCTTTGGTTTGGAAGTTGAAGGGCTAGGAATTGTCTATTTAGAAGCTAGTTCTTGCGGGATACCTGTTCTTGCAGGTGAATCTGGGGGAGCTCCAGATGCAGTGTTGCACGGAGAGACTGGGCTTGTTGTGGATGGAACTAAGCCACAAGCGATTGCGAAGTCAATTATCGAACTCTTGAACGACGAAGTGGGTCGCAAGGCGATGGGCGCGCGAGGAAGACAGTGGGCAGTTGAAGAATGGAATTGGAGAATTTGGGGAGAGCGTTTTAACTCACTACTTTCTGGATAATCGGGTTAATTAGGAAAGAATCCCTAGCTGCTTTGCTCTATTAAGCGCTTCAACTCTATTTGATGCACCTAACTTGCGGTAAATCGCAGCCAGATGCGTCTTGACTGTCGCCTGAGAAAGAAAAAGCTGTGCACAGATTTCCTTCGTGGCAGAGCCTGTCGCCAAAATGGTCAGAACTTCTTTTTCACGATTTGTTAATTCGAAAGATGTTTCTCTGTGATGGCGCGATTTATCAACAATCATGCTGATACTTTCACGAATACTCCTTAGTGAGTCTCGCGTAGGTGCGTTGGTCGAGTTGAGACCAATCGCCTCATCGATGCGAAAACTAATATCTGCAAGGTCGCTCGCAAAAGTGTTATAAAGCTCGCGAGAGATTCTATTTCTTTCTTGATAGTTTTCTTTCATCAAGAGTTTCCTTCTTCTGAAATTTGACCGAGCTAGAGTATTTAGCTGAAAAGCTCAGTAATTTCTCGCTCGAATTGCTGGGCGACAACGTGCCGCCTAACCGAGAGTTTGGCAGTGAGTTGCCCACCGGCAATTGAAAAATCCACCGGTAGCACTATAAATTTACGAATTGACTCAGCCCGGCTAACTGCCTTGTTGGCATCATCAATCCCTGTTTGAACTACTGCTAGCAAATCAGGGTCATTGCACAAATTAGCAATCGCAGTTTCTGTCTTATTATTCGCAGAAGCCCAGCCCTTTACAGCGTCAGCGTCCAAAGTGACGAGTGCGGCGATGAATGGCTTGTTATCTCCAAGAACCACACATTGACTTACCAGCGGATTGGCACGCACGCGATCTTCAAGGACCGCAGGCGCTACATTTTTCCCGCCTGATGTCACAATCAATTCTTTCTTTCGTCCGACTATGCTCAAAAAGCCATCGCTATCGATTGCTCCCAAGTCGCCACTTCGGAAATATCCATCGTCGGTAAAGACTTCGCGATTTGCTTCATCGTTTTGCCAGTAACCACGCATCACAATTGGGCCCTTTATTAGAACTTCACCATCTGGTGCAATCGCAATTGTTGTGCCAGGTACAGGTCTTCCGACAGAACCCACCTTTTGATTGTGCGTCAGGTTGAGAGTTGCGCCCGCGGTCGTCTCTGTTAAGCCATATCCCTCAAGAATTCGCACTCCAGCGCCACGATAGAAGTGTCCAAGGCGAGTACCTAATGGAGCGCCGCCAGATATTGCAGCTTCTACTCTTCCGCCGAGTGCGTGGCGAATTTTAGAGTAAACCAATTTGTCAAAGATTGCATGTTGTGTCCTTAGCGCAAGTGGAATTTTTCCACTATCGGTGCCTTCAGAGTATGCAATTGCGACAGCGGCTGCCTTGCGAAAGATTTTTCCCTTTCCAGCCGCATCAGCTTTCGCCTCAGCCCCGTTATAAACTTTTTCAAAAATACGTGGAACTGCTAGAACAAATGTTGGTTTAAAAGTACCTAGATCTTGTTGAAGTCGAGTGATGTCGCTGCAGTGTGCCAAATGTAAACCAGCGTTGATTGCACCTATCTGTACCATTCGGCCAAAAACGTGCGCGACTGGGAGGAAAAGAAGAGTCGACCCGCCAGGCTTGAGGAAGAGGTCACTTGCGCCTTGAACGACATTTCCACATTCGGAGAGAAAATTGCCGTGAGTAAGTTGCACGCCCTTTGGTTTGCCGGTAGTACCTGATGTATAAATGAGAGTAGCTAATGAATCGGGTACAAGGGCTGCCCGGCGTTGAGCGATGACATCATCTGAAATATTAACTCCAGATTGAGTTAACGTGGCAAGGGCGTTCTCGGTAATAATCCACATATTTTTACAACCAGAAGGAAGTACAGGTCGAGCTAACTCTGCTAGAGCAGGTGTTTCTACAATGATTGCCGTTGCCTGTGAATCACTGAGGATCCATTCAACTTGTTCTGCGCTAGACGTTTCATAAATAGGAACAACTACGCCACCGGCATACCAAATCGCGAAATCTAAAATAGTCCACTCATAACGCGTTTTTGCCATTATGGCGACGCGCTCACCAATCTGCAGACCGCTAGAAATCAGTCCTTTTGCAACTGAGCGAATTTCATTATCGAACTCACGTGCGGTAACCGGTTGCCAGCCGTCACCAAGGGGCCGTGAAACCATAATTCGATCTGCCTCAAACCAGGCCCGTTCGGCGACCAAATTCGTGAGGTTTCCGGCAGTGGCTGCGGGGATAATTGCGGGTGCGGTGACCGAGTCCATGCCCGAACGCTATCGCCCACGCAGGCTGTTTTCTAGTCTCACGCTACCTGTAACCTGCACCTATGAGCGAGATTTCGAAAAATTCCATTGTCATTGAGGCTACTGCGCAAGATGTGGCTGCTCTCATCTTTGATCCTGCCAATTACCCAACTTGGTCTTCATCCATCCTCTCCTCGAAAGTCTTGGAATCAGATTCGCAAGGCCGTGCAACGAAGGTTGATATGAATATTAAGGCAGGTCCAGTGAAGGACCATGTGATTTTAGATTACGACTTGAGCGAAGCGCCTGATGCCCTGCACTTTTCACTTGATGAGGCAGATATGTTGACAGAAATGTCGGGTACATATTCGATATCTGATAACGAAGATGGCTCAGTAAAAGTCTCATATCAATTAACAGTTGGGTTGAGCATGCCCGTGCCCGACATGATGCGCATAAAAGCAGAACGCGAAACAATTGATAAAGTTCTAAACGAGCTCAAAAGTAAGCTGGAGAATTAAATAAGAATGGGTATTGATTTAGAAAATCTTAGTATTGGTGTTGATGTCGGCGGGACCAAAGTTCTTGGTGGGGTTGTTGATATTAATGGAAAAATCCTAAAAACGTTTCGTAAGGACACCCCAAAGCAAGGTGGAGATGCGCTGACGCAAACAATCGCTGACGTAGTCATTGAATTGACGCGTGAGTATAAAACTAATTGCGTGGGTATATCTGCTGCAGGATTTGTTTCTGCAGATCGAAAAACCATGCTTGCGACTCCAAATATTTCAGGGTGGAATGGAATTAACTTAGAGCACGAGATATCTTCCCGTGTAAATCTTCCAGTAGTAATTGAAAATGATGCCAATGCCGCCGCTTGGGGTGAGGCACGTTTTGGGGCTGGTCGAGGTGAGAATCAACTTGTGATGTTGACGGTTGGAACGGGAGTCGGCGGCGGAGTAGTTATTAACGGAGCCTTACATCGTGGAGCTTTTGGTATAGCAGCCGAATTTGGTCATATGCGAGTTGTTCCGGAAGGGCACCTATGCGGATGCGGTGCGCGAGGATGTTTTGAGCAATATGCATCCGGAAATGCACTCATGCGCCATGCTCGTGAAGCAATTGCAGCATCACCCGATGCTGCGCACAATCTGCTTGCACGTGGAAATGGCACTATCGAAGGCTTAACTGGAAAACATATAACCGATGCAGCGCGAGAGGGCGACACTGTTGCTCTGGCTGCATTTAATACAACAGCGCAGTGGCTGGGCGCCGGCATTGCATCGCTCTCAGTTCTGCTTGATCCTGGCTGTGTTGTAATCGGCGGGGGAGTAGTCGATGCAGGGGAAATTCTTCTTGGGCCTACTCGGCTCGCGGTTGACCGCTATATGCCCTTTCAAGGCAAGCACCCAAATCCACGAATTGTTGCAGCCGAATTAGGAAACGATGCTGGAATGGTTGGGGCAGCGGATCTAGCTCGGAATTAAATAACAGCCCCGTCATCACCCTCATCATGATTGCGTTTTGCGGTACGCCAAATAAAACTTCCGACTCCTCCACAAAATAAGAGAATTGCAGGCCAACCACCCATATTAAGTGGATCACCGCCCATGAGTCCTTCTAGCAAAATATAAATTCCACTTGCCACTATCGCTGCTAGCGAATATTTAGAAGCTTGTGACAATACCAATGAACGTGGTTTGGGCTCACTGAAGTGAGAAGTATTTTCAAGCTCATCAAGGTAGGTAGTTCCAGTAGATTCATCTAATTTTAAAGTCGAAACAATAGATGCAAATTCTGCATTGATTAAATCAACTTCATCCACTTCTTCGTCTTCTAAATCGCCCAGTAGAGCATCATTTTGGATATCTCCACTAAGAACATCATGGATAAATCGAACGCTCTCCTCTATGAGTAAATCAGCATCATAATCCCATGCAACGTTATGGAAAGATTCCTCGAATACGACTTCGCGAATTTCTTCTGAATAAACATTATCGATGATTGTTTCACTGTTTATCGGATCAATTACGTGATCATTAATCGAGTAGCTGACCATAAGCGGAAGATCTACAAGATATAAATCACGTTCAACCGTTTTCCAAAGATTCCGTAGTGAGTCAAGGGCGCGTAGTGGCATTCGCTCATAACTCATTCGTTTGTGAATCTCTTTGTTGACATCCATAGGACCACTTGGAGTCGATGCAATAAAATTCTTAATGATTGGTAGTAGACGCAATCCGTTTCGGTCATCAAATATTGATGCGTTGCAGAGAAGTAGGCCTTCGATTTCACTACCCCTCATTTGGGCTAGTCGCAGCGCCAACGCTCCACCCACGCTAAAGCCCGCCACAAATACTCGATCACACGTATTTTGTAATTCAACGAGGGCTTCCTCAACTCGGGAATACCAATCGCTCCACTTCGTTGCGTTGAGATCTTTCCAATGCGTTCCGTGTCCCGGTAGGGCAGGCGCTAACACGGTTAATCCGGCGTCACGAAACCCCACTGCCCAAGGCTCAATGCTTTCTGGGGTCCCGGTAAATCCATGTATGACCAGGATTCCGATTTTTCCGCCCGAATATCGCAGATCTGAGCCTTTTGCGATATTCCCCACGCTCAGATGGTGTCACAGGATGGTGCCACATCGCCCAATTAGCCGTAAATTGAGCCCGTGGTTTATACGACATTGAAGTCCTTCCTCAGCCCGATCCTGATGTTGGCTTTCCGCCCTAAGGTTTCTGGCTTGCGCCAGGTGCCAACTATTGGGCCCGTGATCATCGCCTCTAATCACCTCTCTTTCAGCGACTCGATTTTTATGCCATTAGTTGTACCTCGCAAAGTTACATTTCTAGCTAAAGCCGAGTATTTCAATTCACCAGGCATAAAAGGTCTGCTCAAAAAATTGACTTTCATTTCGCTAGGACAAGTTCCGGTCGACCGCGCAGGCGGACGCCGAAGCGAAGCAGCCCTTCTCACCGGCCTTGAATTGCTTAAAGAAGGTGCCTGTATTGGAATTTATCCAGAAGGAACGAGATCACCCGACGGGCGACTTTATAAAGGTCGTACGGGTATCGCGCGAATGGCAATTGAATCAGGCGCCCCAGTAGTCCCAGTTGCAATGTTTAATACAGCTGAAATTCAACCTACCGGAAAAGTCGTTCCAAAAGTTCAACGAGTTGAAATGATATTTGGCGAACCCATTTATTTTGACGGCGATTCAACAAACCCGCAGGAATTACGTGAGGCGACTGACCGCATCATGGCCGCCATACAGCAGCTATCTGGGCAAGAGTCTGTAGATATGTATGCATCGGAAGCAAAGAATCGTATTTCTCGTGGAGAAGATATTTAGTTCGTTCTAACGATTGAATCCCGTTCTGAAATATATCGACATTGATCACAGCTTGGTTTTGATTCTGGCATTGCCCCGTTAACTACCGTCACAAAGTCCACTAAGCGCTTTTGGAGTGCAATAGGATTTCGCTCAACTGGATACCACGCTGAATTAACGCGATAGCCAAACCCGTGCTGGACATTGCCCCACGCTTGATTAAGTGACCACGAGTAAATTCCTAAGACTGATATTTTCTTTGGTTCATCTTTCGCAGGATTTTCAAGGGCGAAAGCGTATGCCTCAAGTTGTGGGGAATAGAAAGATGATTTATCCGACGCACGTGCTTGCATTTTGCAATCGATTATTCCGTATGTGCCATCTGGAAATTCAAGTAGAAGATCGTATTTGCCACGAATTGCAAGGTGAGAATCGACGCCATCAACCTGTATTGGCACAGATTGAACCCAGCCACCATGATCAACAATTTTTCCTGCGGGCATATCTGGATGCATATCGGCAGTAGTCTTATTTTTGAAGTAGGTCTCCTGTAAATCGGCCAACTCCGCCACTGTGGGCATGAACATTGGTGCTTTAACTTGGTGGTTGTAATAGAGCCAGAGGCAGCGATGGCATCCATCCCACGAAAAAGTTAAATCACTTGGACTTATGTTAGATCTGCGTTCACCCATTTAATGGCCCCCATATTTTCGATTAGAGGCAATTGTGCCCGCTCCCGCTGACATGTCAACGCAATGAATTAAGAATTGTGAAAATTCCGAGCAAAATCATGACGATCCCGCCAGTCACGCGCATTCGGATAAGTCGCTTTACATCGGTGGAAAGCCATTGTCGAAAAGTCCCTGCGAGGATGCCCCACAAACTATCTGAGGTAATCGCAATTACCGCGAATATAGTTCCAAGAAAAATCAACTGGGCAGAGAGGTGGCCCCGCTGGCGATCGATGAACTGGGGGAGAATCGCGGCAAAAAAGACTACTGATTTTGGATTTAAGACCCCGACAACGAATCCCTCACGAATAGTTTTTGCAATCGATGGGCGCGACTCAGTAACTGAGCGCATATCTTCGGCATGTATGGCACTTTCTTTAATTGCTGAGTAACCCAGGTAGATTAAATATGCTCCACCGAACCACTGCACTGCATGGTAGGCCAACGGCGAGTGTTGAAGAATTGGACCTAAACCGAGCGCCACTGCAATCGAGATGAGGTACATCCCAAGGCCATTTCCAACAACCGTTGCTACAGCTATGAGTCGACCCCACGCTATAGCTCGAGCTACTGTAAAAAGGACGCTTGGACCTGGTACCAAAATAATGAGTGTTGCGGCGATGACATATTCCCAAATATGGGTTGGGATGATGATCATGCATAAATTATAAAGGGGAAATAAAGAGGAAAAGGTTAATCCGAACGTCTAAATTTGCCCCTGACGAGGGAGTTCATGCGAAGATAGAGTGTGAATGAAATCCAAGTTACCCAAAACGGCGCAGTCCTCTCAATCCAGCTCAATCGTCCAGAGAAAAAGAATGCCATTAATAAAGGCATGTACGTAGCGCTGAATGCTGCTTTAATTCAAGCTACTCAGGACTTTGATACTCGAGTCGTAGTCATTTCAGGAGCTGGTGACTCATTCACTGCAGGCAATGACATTTTCGATTTTGCAAATATGGATGATCTTCCCAGTGATTCAAGTTCTCCCGGTTTTACTTTTATAGAAAATCTACATAATTTTCCAAAGCCGCTCATCGCCGCGGTGCAGGGAAGCGCAGTAGGAATTGGAACTACGATGTTGCTACATTGTGATGTGGCGTATGCATCCTCCACCGCACGTTTCTCGATGCCGTTTGTCACACTTGGCTTAGTTCCTGAAGCGGGCTCAAGTTTTCTTTTTCCTCGATTGGTAGGACATACGCGAGCGTCAGAAATTTTCCTCACGGGGCGTACTTTTGATGCAGCAGAAGCCGCTCAAATTGGGCTGGTGAATAAAGTTGTAGATGACCCACTTGCCGAGGCCATGAAAATTGCCTCGATAATTGCCGAGCAACCACCGACCGCAGTCATTAATACGAAAGCACTTCTCAAAAGCAGTAATCATGCTGCAGTGGAGCTAGTGATGAATGCGGAAGGGGAGCTCTTTCGCATTGCTCTTCAATCCGAGGAAGCCCAGGCTGCGTTTATGAAGTTTTTATCAGGGAAAGGTAAGTAGATGTCACTTGCGGGAAAGCGGATATTTATTACAGGTGGATCTCGAGGTATTGGCTTAGAAATAGCAAAGCGAGCCGCTCGCGATGGCGCAATGATTGCTATCGCAGCTAAAACGGTGGATCCACACCCACAACTACCCGGCACTATTTTTTCTGCGGCAAAAGAAATTGAATCTGCGGGGGGCTCTGCCTTGCCGATTCAGTGCGATATTCGGGATGAAGCACAGATCCAAGCCGCAGTTGAGAAAGCTGTTGCAGAATTTGGTGGATTAGATATTTTGGTGAATAACGCAAGTGCGATTAATTTAACCCCCACCCTGCAGACGCCGGCAAAACGTTTTGATCTCATGTTTGATATTAATGTTCGAGGAACTTTTCTTACTTCTCAAGCTGTGATCCCATATTTAAAAGAGAGTTCCAACCCGCATATCTTGACTCTCTCACCACCCATTAACCTTCAAGGCAAATGGTTTAAGCGCCATGTCGCATACACAATGTCTAAATATGCAATGAGCATGACAGTGATGGGGCTAGCAGAAGAATTTAAACGAGATGGGATAGGCGTAAATGCACTCTGGCCCCGTACGGTAATTGATACCGCTGCGCTTCAAATGATTCCAGGAATGGATACAAATTTTTGTAGAACCCCAGAGATTATGGCGGATGCTGCCTACGCAATCTTTTGTAGACCCGCAAAAGAATGTACGGGTAACTTCTTTATTGACGATGAAGTTCTTGCGGCAGAAGGCGTCACTGATTTCGATAAGTATGCAGTGGTTCCAGGAACTACTGATTTCTTGCCAGATTTATATTTAGATTAAATCTCAAGGTTTTGGTGGGTATGTTCAGTTTCAGAAATTCCTGAGCTAAACCGCTCTTCATAGCGCCCAAATTTCCAAATAAGTACCGACCCGATCCATGTTCCAACGAAACTCAAGATAATCCAATATCCCACTTGGTTAAGTTTGATGCTCGCAATCCATGTAAATGGTTGATATTTAGCAATGCTGGTTTTGTCTGCCAAAACTCCAACGAGTTCGATCGTCCCGATTACAAGTGCTACGAATATTGAATTACGCAGTCAGCACATCTTCTGCGGGTATTTCTGATTGGGTTAATGGCGTATTAACAGGTGGTCAAGGTGATTATGCGATCATCTACCAAAATCCAAGTCTGACTCTCTCAGATGTTGCTCCTCATGATACATTATTTAGATCGGGGCAATATGTGTTGTACACCGACAACACAGGAACGGGCTCCAATAATAATGTGACTGTTACGATTTCCCACCCCGACATACCCGATCCTGTTGACGGATCGGTTCCGTCCACTGGAACTTTGATCACCTATAAAATCCCGTTGAGTGATATTGCCTTGGTGGGCGGGGTTCCGCTGGAACTGTCTGGCATCGCGGTCCGCTGGGCAATGACCTGTGCCAATGACATCGTGGAAGCCGAAGTGATACCAGAACCGGAGACCTTGGCCTTGTTTGTGTCCGGTTTGCTTAGTCTTGTGCTCTTCTCCCGGTCCAAAAAACCGGTAGGCGATGACACACTTAGAATCTACCTTCGGCTATTCCATCATACCGGCAGGGATTGCCGGTATCCTGATTGCTGGGATTCAGCCAAACCATGCCAACCATTCAGCTAGATAAATTTGGGAATTTTAGCAACGCTCTTTTTGGCGAAAAGCCTGTAATCTAGGGCGGGTTAAATGCGCATTCTGCCAAACCGGTTTCAAGCTTAAAGCCCTGACGCGCACCGTAACCCGCCAAGCTGCCTCCGCTGTCGGGTTAAAGCGCACCTAGGGTTTAACGTCTGGGTTGGTTTTCATAAGCTTACGCTGCTTGCCCAGCCTAAGTCTCCGCCAGAAAACTCCTATCAAGACAATGCCGAAGAGTATTCCGAGAATCGCTTTCTCATAGCGTTCCACATCATCTAGCAGGCGTTCTGCGAGGTTTCCCAAGTGATACCCAAGGCAGGCAAAGGTAATTGCCCAAACCAATGCGCCGGTAAAATTTAGAATAAAGAAACGTAAGGGATTAAAACCGCTAGAACCGATGACAAACGGCGTGATATTGCGAATGCCATACAGAAATCGGAAGCCTAGGATGACGGCAATCTGATGCCGGTATAACAGCCTGAACGCCTTGGCCGCCTTGAGTTTCAAAGCAGGGCGTTTGTCGAGGAAACGCACGCCCTTGAAATAGCCGATGAAAAAAAAAGTCTGGTCGCCGCCGAAGCTGCCGAATAAGGCGGCAAGAATCACCAAGGGCAGGTCAAGAATCCCGTCTTGGGCCAGATAACCCGCAATGATCAGGATGGTTTCGCCTTCCAAAAAAGTGCCGATAAACAAGGCCAGATACCCATAGTGAACGATCAATCCTTCCAAGGTCATGCTCATTTTGATTCCATGGGCCTAAAGGTTACGTTCGTGGTGAGCCTGTCGAACGCTCTCCTGAGCGAAGTCGAAGGGCATGAACGTAACCGGTTTCCGAGGTTGCCAACAGGTCAGAGGCTGGCTAGGCCAACGATGTTATAACCGGCATCCACATAGGTAATTTCCCCGGTGACACCCGAGGCCAAG
>CAIVOW010000163.1 GCA_903907665.1 uncultured Actinomycetes bacterium
ACATCATCGAAACCTTTGTTAAGAGAATCCTCATCGCAAACTCCGAACAGAAAGTAGCCTAAGAAATGTCGAGCCTTTACGAAGAAATCAAGTCTGCACCCGCAAGTGATATTCCGGTTCGCCAAATAACAGTGAACGTTAACGGAGAACCACGTACTGCGAATGTTGAACCACGACTACTACTTGTACATTTGCTGCGCCAAGCGTTTAAGTTGACCGGTACACACAGTGGTTGCGATACGACCAACTGTGGCGCTTGCACAGTCCTTTTCGATGGTCGCCCAATCAAGAGCTGCACAATGCTGGCAGTTCAAGCAGAGGGTCATAACGTTGAAACTGTTGAAGGACTTGCTTCAGCGAGCGAACTAAATCCGATACAAGAAGGTTTCAAGCAAGAGCACGCACTTCAATGTGGTTTCTGCACTCCAGGAATGATGATGGCTGCAAAGGCTCTTCTCGAAGAGAACCTCAACCCAACTGAAGATGAAATTCGTTGGGCGCTATCTGGAAATCTATGCCGTTGTACTGGTTATCAAAATATCGTCAAGGCAGTTCTTTGGGCTGCTGAAAAAATGCGCGCGGAACTCAACTAGGTTAGGGAGCAGAACTTAATGAAACTAGACGAAGTCAAAATTGGCGGAATGGGCGCGAGCCGTCGCCGAGTTGAAGATAACCGTTTTATCCGCGGTAAAGGTAACTATGTAGATGACATCGTTCTTCCAGGAATGCTCCACATGGAGATCTTGCGCAGTCCGCTAGCTCACGCACGTATCAAGTCAATTGATACAAGCGCTGCATGGGATATGCCAGGAGTTCGCCTTGTTCTTACAGGCGAGATGATGGCTGCACGAAACCTCGCATGGATGCCAACACTTTCATACGACACGGCAGCGGTACTTGCGACGGATAAGGTTCGTTTCCAGGGCCAAGAAGTCTGTGCAGTGATTGCGGATGACCCATATATTGCTAAAGATGCATGCGGAAAGATTGTTGTTGAATACGAAGTATTGCCACCAATTGTTAATCCAGTTCAAGCAGCGGCGCCAGATGCAGTGCAGATTCGCGATGACAAAGCCGGTCAAGTTGGAAACAAGGTTTTCGACTGGGAAATTGGCGATAAGGCACGCACCGATAAAGCTTTTGCAGATGCAGATGTAGTCTCTAAAATCGAACTTCACTATCCACGTACACACCCATCTCCAATGGAGACTTGTGGATCACTTGCTGATTACGATCGTGCAACTGGAAAGTTGACTGTCTATATGACATCACAGGCTCCACATATCGTGCGTGCCGCTGTCGCAATGGTTGCAGAACTTCCAGAACAGAACATTCGTATCGTCACACCAGATATTGGTGGCGGTTTCGGAAATAAGGTTCCAATTTATCCAGGCTACGTCATTGCAATTCTCGCTTCAATATTGACTGAGAAGCCAGTTAAGTGGATTGAAGATAAGACTGGTAACTTGACCTCAACTGGCTTTGGTCGCGATGTCTACCTTAAGGGCGAAATGGCGATGCGCAAAGATGGAAAGATCCTTGGCGTTCGCATGAATACGATCTCAGACCACGGAGCATTCTTTGCAGATGCACAACCAAGTAAGTTTAAAATTGGCTTGATGCACTCTGCGTTTGCTGCTTATGACATTCCAACAGCACATATGTTCGCAACTGGTTACTACACCAATAAGGCACCAGGTGGAGTTGCGTATCGTTGTTCATTCCGTGTCACTGAAGCCATGTTCTTCCAAGAGCGCATGGTGCAAGCAGCAGCTGATGATCTCGGCATGGATCAAGCAGAGTTCCGCCGCATTAACTTTGTGAAGGATGAACAGCATCCACACCGCACAGCGTTCGGATTCCTTACTGACTCAGGTCAGTACGAGAAGTGCCTCGATATCGGATTGGAAGCAATCGGATATAAGAACTTCGCTGCTGAAAAGGCAGAAGCAGCAAAGCGTGGACGCCTTCTTGGCATCGGAATCTCAACGATGACTGAACCATTGGGCGCTGGTAACAGCCGTGAGTACGACATCTTAGGTATCAAAATGTTTGACTCTGCCGAGCTTCGCATTCACATGTCTGGTAAGGCGCTATTGCGCACAGGTTCACGTGGACAAGGAACTGGCCACGAAACAACATGGGCACAGATTGTCGCTCACGAACTTGGAATACCTGCAGATGACATCCTCGTTGAAG
>CAIVOW010000164.1 GCA_903907665.1 uncultured Actinomycetes bacterium
ACCGGTTGCGCCGACATCACCTTTTGCGCCAGGTGATCCAGGTGAACCAGGTGATCCTGTCGAGCCAGGCGCTCCCGGAGATCCGGTTGCACCCGGTGAACCCGGTGATCCAGTTGCACCGGTTGCGCCGGGAAGACCACTAGCTCCGGGTGAACCCGTTAAACCAGAATCTCCTGTTGCTCCTTTAACGCCCACAGGACCAGTTGCACCTATTGCTCCAGTCAAACCGGTTGCACCTATTTCCGCTTTCGAATTAGTAGTAGATGTTGTTGATTTACCGTCAATACCAGATGGACCCATTGGACCAGCTGGTCCTTTCAAACTTATTGGTGTTGGCCACTTAGTACTTGTTTTTGGGCCATAAAAATTCATAGAAGATGTATCTATATAGAAATCGCCCAAGACGCCAAGAGATGAGGAAGGAGCACCTTTTCCACTCAAAATGGAGTTTTTTGTATCAGTGACTCTTCCAGCTTTATTAATAACAGTATTTTTTAACGTTGTTTGTTTCTGCGGAGTCGCAGCAATTGCACTTTGAGGAATTGCAAATGTTGAAACCATTGTTAGGGAAAGAGCGACAAGTGAATAGTTTTTAGCTCTCCCCTGAAACGTTCTCATGGGACCTTCCAAACGTTCGATGTTTCCCGGAGGAAAACGTGTACTGCCTATGGTTCAGCGCTTTTTTACGCAGGGTAAGTGGGCCACCACTCCGAACTCTAAGCACGCTCTCAGCCAGAATAGTCCAATCTTTGAGAGTCGAGGAGTTATCTACGGATATCGAATATGAGGGTATTCGGTAGAAAAGACCAGTAGTTGGTTGAACTTAAATTCAATCCACTTCTAGTCACTACAGAGGGAGTCGTATGAAGACCAAGACAATTGCAATGATCGCGGTGGTAGCAACTGTTTCAGTTGTTGGAGCTGGTGCTGCCGGTGCTGCAACTAAGAAAACAGTCGTTAGGGCTGCCACTGTGGCAACGTCATCTCGACCATCTATTGGTGGAATGAATGAAATGGGTGAGGACAATCTCCTTGCGACAGTACTAGCAGGACTTGTTGCAAACAGAACTCTTACTGAAACTCAAACTGCAACAATCAAAGCAGCAGTTAAGGCTGCCCGTGCTGCCGCACATGGAGCTGAAGAAAATAATCGTCCTATGGGTGGAGCATTCGCAGGTGCAAACAAGCAAGCAGTCATCCTTACAACTCTTGGAATTAATGCTGCAACGCTCAAGGCCGGACTGCAAAGTGGAAAGTCACTTGCAACCATTGCTGGCCCAACAAAGACTCCAGCGTTGATTGCGGCTCTAGTTGCTGCAGAAAATGCAGCAATTGATGCTGCTGTAGTCGCTGGCAAGATAACACCTGCTCAAGCTGTGACCGCTAAGGCTGGTGTTACTGCAAACGTTACTGTGGAGGTCAATCAGGTTGGCCGCGTCGGTGCGATGGGAATGGGAATGGGTCGTGGCCGAGGCCATAACTAGTTCCTAATCATCTCGGCAAGACCCGCACGGTTTTTGTGCGGGTCTTGTTTTTTTATGCGATGTTCTTTGAGAGGATGAGGGAGTGAACATCCACATCGGCAGCGACCACGCAGGACTTGAGTTTAAAAATCGTATAGTCGATCATCTCAAACTACACGGCCATAATGTCATCGATCACGGTCCTCATACACTGGATCCGTTGGATGATTATCCAGTCTTTTGTATTCCCGCAGCAGAAGCGGTTGCCACAGATCCCGGCTCACTTGGAATTGTTTTGGGTGGATCAGGCAATGGCGAACAGATTGCAGCGAATAAAGTAAAAGGCATTCGTGCGGCACTTGTGTGGAGCCGTGACACCGCAGTGCTTGCTAGAGAGCACAATAATGCCAATGTAATCGCTATTGGCGGGCGTATGCACTCTCAGGAATTTGCCCTTGAACTAGTGGATTTATTTATCAGCACACCTTTTCCGGGCGATGAACGGCACCAAAGGCGCATAAATTTAGTTAGTAGATATGAAAGTGATGGAAAGCTTTAATTCTTAAAGTACTTTAAATCTGTAACTACGTGACCTTTTCGCAAGCCTTGTCCTTCAAACTTAGAGACAGGCCTAAATTCTGGGCGCTCGATAATGCCTCCAGAAAAAAGAGCTGACTTTTCAAAGACATTTCCAATCCACGTGGCATATTCAACCCAATCAGTTGCAATATGAATGTAGCCCCCATCCTTAATTTTTGGCGCGATCAATTGTAAGAACGGCTCCTGCACGATTCGACGCTTCTTGTGGTGCTGCTTTGGCCACGGATCTGGAAAATACAAATGGATTGCGTCGAGTGAATTATCTGCAATCCAGTGCTGCAAAACTAGATGAGCATCTTCTTCGATAATGCGAAGGTTTGAAGATCCGTTTTTAAATGTCATGTTCATTAGACCGCCAACACCAGGCTTATGGACTTCGACGGCAAGGAATCCAGTTTCTGGATCATTCTTAACAATCTCTGCAGTCGCCTCCCCCATACCTGTTCCTATCTCCATCACAATTCGCTTGGAGTTTGGGAAAAGATCTCGCAGATTGAGTATGCCTTCTGGGTTGACTCCAAAAGTCGCCCATAAAGTCGCGTACGCTGATTCTTGAGCAGCAGTGCCACGTGCTCCACGTAACTTATAACTTCGATTGTGAGGGCGTTCCATCTCGGATAGCCTAAACCAAGTTTTTAATACCAACTAAAAGGAGCCCTCGTGCCTGGAGTAAATATCGCTCGTTCTGAAGCCGCTGAACGCGCAAAGCACCTCACGATTGAGTCATATGACATTTCACTTGATCTAACAGTCGGGAGTGAAATATTCCTCTCTAATTCTCGAATCATTTTCACTTGTGCTACTCCGAACTACTCAACCTTTCTAGACGCGGTCGGAAAGAGCATCAAGTCAGCAACTCTCAATGGTGTTCCAGTTGATACTTCGCGTTACGACGGAGAGACTCTGCACATCGATGGATTGGCTTCACATAACGAGCTCATTATTGAAATGGAAGGCTTGTATTCAAATACAGGCGAGGGACTACAGAGATCAGTGGACCCTGTAGATAACGAGGTCTACTTGTACTCACAAGGTGAGACTGCATATATCCGCAAAATGTATGCCTGCTTTGACCAACCTAGCCTGAAGGCCGAGTTTACTTTCCACGTTACGGCTCCTAAGCATTGGGAAGTTATTTCTAATAATCCAGTATCAACAAAAGTAGAGTCGGGCGAAAATACCCATTGGTCCTTTACTAAGACTCCTCGAATTTCAACATATGTAACGGCTGTTATTGCTGGACCGTATGCTCATGTTCACGATACTTACGTTGGAAAGAAAACTGTTCCGCTAGGAATATTTCTTCGTAAGTCTTTATCAGAACACCTTGATGCCGAGAATATCTTCGAGCTCACAAAGCAAGGCTTTGCGTATTTTGAAAATGTATTTGGACTTAGCTATCCATTTGAAAAATATGACCAGATCGCTGTGGTCGATTTCAACTGGGGAGCAATGGAGAATGTTGGCGCTGTCACATTTAAAGAGAGCTTGTTAGTCTTTCGAAGCAAGGTTACAGATCGCATGTATCTCAACCGGGCAAATACTATTTTGCACGAAATGGCACATATGTGGTTTGGAAACATGGTCACGATGTCGTGGTGGGATGATCTTTGGCTCAATGAATCCTTTGCTGAATGGTCTTCATACTTAGCAATGTTTGAAGCAACAAAGTTTAAGAACTCTTGGAGCGCATTTAGTACTGAGCGTAAAAATTGGGCCTATCGCCAAGACCAGTTGATTTCTACGCATCCAATTGTGACTGACATGGTTGATATCGAAGCAGTGAACGCAAACTTTGATGGAATCTCTTATGCCAAAGGCGCATCGGTTCTACACCAGCTAGCTGCCTATGTTGGCCGAGAGAATTTCATCGCAGGGCTTCAAAAGTACTTTGCGAAGCACGCTTTTAAAAATACGACATTGCAGGATTTACTAAGTGAACTTGAGGAACAAAGTGGTCGTGACCTAAAGCCATGGGTCGCTACATGGCTACAAACTGCAGGAGTAAATACGTTACGTCCGAAAGTTACAATCGCTGATAATAAGTATTCTGCGGTCGAAATCCTGCAAGAAGTTCCACTTATGCCAGTGGGCTCACAAGAACTTAGGATTCATAGGTTAGCTGTTGGTCTCTACGATATTAAAAATGGTGATGTGGTTCTACGTAAAAGTGTGAATTTTGATCTAGAAAGTTCTTCAACAACTATTGCCGAGCTCGCCGGAGAGCCTGTTGCAGATTTGCTTCTTGTTAATGACCAGGATCTTTCCTATGCAAAAGTGCGATTGGATGATCGTTCTGTTACTACTCTCAAATCGCACCTTGGGAAAATCCAAGATGGTTTAACTCGAACAGTCTGCTGGAACGCCGTCTGGGATATGTTGCGAGATGCAGAGTTATCCGCTTCTGATTTCCTCGATATTGCAATCTCAGGCCTTGCCGGAGAAGATGACATCACAACAGTCACCACCCTTGGTAATCAGATTTATGGGGCTATTGAAAATTATGTACACCAAAGTAAGCGTGATGCTAAACGAATACTTCTGGCTGACTACCTGAATGATTTGATGAGTTCAGCAAAACCTGGGAGTGATTTTCAACTTCAATATGCTCGAATTTTCGCGACCTTGGCTCATAGCAAAACTCAAGTAGCCCGAATCCGTGAGCTGCTGGATGGAAAGCTAACGGGGCTGTCGGTTGATGTTGATCTTCGTTGGACCTTTGTTAAGTTCCTGGTGGAACAAAACGCGCTAACCAAGAGTGAGATTGATGCAGAGTTGGCTAGGGATAATACATTTACCGGACAATTGAGTTATGAAACCTGCTTGGCTGAACAGCCGAATGCGGATTCCAAGAGAATAATTTGGAATTCAATTATTAATGATGATCAAGCAACTGAGATTCGTCGAGCAAAAATAGGTGGCTTTGTCTCATATCGCCAAAGAGAACTGCTTGAAGAATACGCCGATGAGTACTTCACGATTCTGCTCGATATCTGGGGAAAGAAGTCATTTGAAATCGGTGAGTCAATTGTTGAAGGTCTCTATCCGAGTTACATTGCAAAGCAATCCACGCTAGATAAGACAGATACTTGGCTAAATGGAATCGGCAAGGATGCGCCAGATACGCTGCGTCGCCTAGTTGCAGAAGGTCGTGATGGTCTTGCTCGAGCGCTGCGCGTACAGGCAATCGACGCTTAAGCTAAATTTTTACTCAATATTTTTACTCAATACGAGTTATGTTACTTGCTGCCTTAAACTTTTTACGATCAACTGTTGAAAGTAGAACCACAACCGTTATCGCACCAAACAGGGCAATCGGTAGGCCAACGAAGTAAATAAGTGAATGCAACATGATTGTAGTTTAGGCAGATGCTGCCGCAACTCCAAATGCTTCGATGCCATATGGCTTCAAGTAAGTTAGCCAACGCTCATCAGTACGACCTGTTCCCAGAATTCTCCAAGCTGCGCCGACTGGTTCGCGAGGAAGGGAGCGAAGGCGCCAGCCAATTTCTTTGAGTGTACGATCAGCTTTTTGATGATTGCATTTGTTGCAAGCCGAAACAACATTTTCCCAGTTGTGCCCTCCGCCTCGACTGCGCGGAATAACATGGTCAATCGATGTTGCAGCCGCACTGCAATACGCGCAGCGGCCACCATCTCTAGCAAAAATTGCGCGGCGCGAAAGTGGAACTGCGTGACGATATGGAATTCTGACAAACTTAGTAAGACGGATCACGGTCGGAAGAGTGACTTGACCTCCTGCATAATGCAGAACCGTGTCGGATTCTTCAACGACGACGGCGCGCTGATTGAGGACGAGGATTAAGGCTCGTCTATCTGTAACGACACCTAGTGGCTCGTAGGTGGCGTTCAGGACCAATGATTGCGGCACTGATGAACTCCCTTGTGTCCAGCACATGGCTCGTGCTGATTGGCAAATACTGCACTATCCACCTGTCATTTCGAGGGATTTTCTTGGAAACAACGTATAAAGATTGAGTAAAGTCAGGGGCTATGAAGGTCAATCAGCACATCCAAGACGCCTATAACTGGTTTAGCGGCGCTCCGCTCCACATTTTGGTCATCATCGTCGTTGCCCTGATTTTCCAGAGTTTCGGTGGCCGGGCAATAACACGTGCCATGGACCGAATTGCCACCGCAGATTTCGTTCCTGGGCCGCAGAGAACTATCGCCCGTCAAAAGGAGAGAGCTCGAACTCTTGGCTCGATTTTGAAGTCAACGCTTAACGGAACTGTCTGGCTGATTGCAACAGCAATGTTGCTGAGCGAGTTTGGCTTAAATCTTGGACCCATCATTGCATCAGCTGGAGTTATAGGAGTTGCACTTGGACTTGGTGCGCAGACAATCGTGCGTGACATTCTGGCGGGAATTTTTATGTTGGTTGAAGATCAATACGGGGTCGGGGATGAAATATTAGTTCTTGAGGTTAAAGGAATTGTTGAATCTGTCGGACTTCGCATCACAACAGTCCGCTCTAAGGACGGAACTCTCTGGTACATCCGCAATGGTGAAGTTCTTAAAATTGGAAATAACTCACAACCAAAAAGTAAATTAGCTAAATAATTAATTTGGTTGATTTACCAAAAATTGAGCAGCACCTTCCATATAACTCCACAATTCATCTTTTAAATCTTGATCAGCATCAATTTCATCAACAGCTGATTTCATGCACCTCAACCATGCATTTTTTGCTGCTTCATCAATATGAAATTGTGCATGACGCATACGAAGACGTGGATGACCCCGCATTTCACCGTATGTCTTTGGGCCACCCCAATACTGTTCAAGGAACATCATTAATCGATTTGCAGCGCCTTTGAGGTCTTCGTCAGGATACATGGGACGCAAAATTGGATCTTGGGTAATAAGGGCATAAAAATGTGAGGTCAGATTTTCAAAGACTTGATGGCCACCAATGCGCTCATAGAAACTCACTTCTTCCATTTCTGTGTTCCTAGCTTTTAACTTTTTTTACTTTTACGAAGCCGTTGGTTAACTCACTGTCTTTACCGATTTGTAGAACAAAGTAGCAAGTAATAATACAAAATAGGCCCGAGATATAAAACGCCGCAGAATAGTTACCAAACTTTGTCCGAAGGAGTGCAGCGCCAAGTGCTGCTATGGATCCCCCGATTTGATGTGATGCAAAAACCCACCCATAAATAACCGTTGAGCGTTCTGGCCCCAAAATTGTGCGGCAGATGACAATTGTCGGGGGTACGGTGGCAACCCAATCTAGACCGTAAAAAATAATAAAGACAAGAGTTGAAGGATGAACCGTTTGAAAAAGAATGGCTGGCAGAATAAATAATGAGATGCCGCGAAGCAAGTAGTAGAAGAAAAGAAGCTTTCGGGGGTCTACTTTATCTGTCATCCAACCTGATGCCATGGTGCCAATAACATCGAATACACCAACGAGAGCAAGCAGACCTGCCGCAGTTACTTGTTGCATTCCGTGATCGTGGGCTGCAGCAATAAAGTGCGTGCCTACCAGTCCGCTGGTTGAAAGACCGCAGACAAAAAACGATCCAGTTAGATACCAAAAGTCGCGAATCTTAGATGCTTCACGGAGCGCACCTATTGCTTCCTTTGCTGCATTGCGTTTTATCTGTGGGGGTTCTACATAATCATCCGGGGCGCCATATGGTGTAATTCCAATTTTTGCTGGACTCTCTTTAAGAAACAGAGCAATTAACGGCACCATCACCCAGGCAGCGCAGGCAACTGTTATGGAGACTGACTTCCAGCCATGGTGAGTTGCTAACCACGAAAGTCCTGGTAGAAAAATTAATTGACCAGTTGCCGCCGCGGCTGTTAGCGCTCCTAACACAACTCCTTTTCTTTCAATAAACCAACGGTTTGCAATTGAAGCTGCGAAAACTAGCGCCATAGAACCAGTGCCAGATCCCACAACGAAGCCCCACAGAACTATCAAATGCCATGGTG
>CAIVOW010000165.1 GCA_903907665.1 uncultured Actinomycetes bacterium
ACTAGGTAAGCGTATTGGCCCTGTTGCCTTCAATATATAACTCAAAGCTGTTGGATCAATAGCTATTACACCATCAAGTTTTTCATGGTATTGCCGCTCCCAAAGTGCCATCCAAATTCTTGCGGCATAGGGAAAATGTGGGGAGAGGTTTGAATTTTGCCAGATTGCAGGATCGCTTCTGTAGAGTTGTTTATACTCATCGGGAACCAAAATTGGGATTTCGTTGAGAGATTTCAGTGCAATATTTGAGCCAGTACGTTCCACATTTAATTTCCCTTTATTTATAATAACGATGGCATAGGCTCCTAAAATTCCGCCCGTCCCGCGCGCTTCTGCAGAATTTTGAAATGCCAGTAAGTATTTTTGAGGTGTTCTGATACCAGCTAGATCAGGTCCGGATGTAATTAAACTTTTCAATTCCGGTTTTATTGTGGAAAAATCTAGACCAGCGGTACTTACTATTTGTTTGATAAAGGGCTTATTTAGTTGCATGAAAATATTATCTAAATCTTTGTTCAATATTTCTGATTTTTTCTCAATAGATCTTGAACTAACACCTTCTTGAATCCCGGCGATATATGCTTTAGCGTCTGAGATAATTGGTATCACCGTGAGGCAAAGATATATAGTTAGGATGCCCAGAAGCGCAGTTACAATTAAAAGGATGATTTTCCACGACTTGTCCACTAGTTTCTTTAAAAATTTCATCATTAGCTCGAAATCACCGAGAACTCATCTGCATGAAATGATGAAAGGTAGGAATCTGGCAAGCGGCGCATCCGGGAATGCCTTGGAGCCGTTAGTAGCACAACTGGTCCCTGATTGGAGTAAGAGGCGATGAAATCGAGCCAGAGAGGATCAAGAAAAAACCTTTCTGGATCATCAATTTGATGTGAATGGGAGAGGGCCTCATTTTCATTTGGCATCAGAGGATTACTCGAAAAAGCATGAGAGACATCAAATTCAATTTTTTGAATACCAAGCTCTAGTAATTCTTGATGTAGTGGAGCGCGCAGGTCCACATCAATTAACACCGCGCCTCGCAGTTTTCTCTCAAACTGCGCATGCGTTAGGGCCAACTCTAAATCTGAAATGCCGTGCGGTATGACTGCAAGAACAGGATGCCTATTAGTAATTCTCTTATGATCCAGCACAGCTCGAAGAGTGACGGCGGCCACCTTGCCCAATTCCCTTCGCATATTCTCAAGTGAATAGCCATCGGGATCTTGTGGAATGAAATCCTTGTCTTGAATGATCTTTTCATAGCTTTTTAACGCTCCTGTATAACCAAGTGCAATTATTGCCGCGCATTGGGCTTCCTCGGCACAAATAATTAAATCAGCTGAAAGAATCTCATCCTTATCAACTTCTAAGTTAGTTGAATACTTCTTTGAGATTGACATATTCCACTCTTTTGCAATGGAAGCAACCATTTCCATTACAGGTGTATCAACGATGCCTCTGACACCAGTTGATGAAATCTGATCATCGGGGAAATTTCTTTCAAGCACAGCCTGAGCAAATGGGGAGCGAGCCTGGTTCATTGTGCAGACAACCACGATTCGCATGAGTTAAGGTTACTGTGTGAAAAGGCGCATCGGTCAAACACCTACTCGCTCCATATTCGTATTTCTACTTATTTGCTATATGGCCACCCTGATTACATTTGTTTTCTTTCCTCGCCCCGTCTTAGTAAATGGTTCGCCCTCAGATATTGCCGAGTATTTAAAGACTCATAGGAGCATTTTTTATAAAATCCTCTACGCAGATGCCCGAATTGTTGCTATCGCTAACTTCTTTATGCTCACCCCTTTGGTAATAATTATTAAATATGCCGTTCCTGCACTTAAAAAACGGAAAATATTCTTTTTAGGTATCTCACTTTCACTTGCCATTGAGCTCACGCAGATCGTGCTTCCGGGTCGAGTGCCAGATTTTGCCGATTTTATTTCTAACACAGTGAGCCTGGTTATTGGGCTCCTACTTGTACGGTTTTTACAACGAAAAATCTCTTAGAGTCACTTGCTCTGTTCTGGCCATACGGCTTATACATCCAAAACTGCGCCGTGAAAATCCACATTTACGCATAAGAAACTACGATTAATTCCATACGAAGGGGTAACCCCCACCCTTTTGTGATGCATTCGTGAGGAGGCGCTGTCATGGAACTCATCCAGTACTGGCGCCTGATTGTTCAAAATCGAATTCTCATCATCGCTTCAGTAATTTTCGGTGTCTTAGTTTCAATGATTATCACATTTGCAACAACGCCTACATATCAATCACATGCAGAACTTTTTGTTTCCACGCCTGCATCCGCTCTAGATATCTCAGCAATGCAACAAGGTTCAAGTTTTTCTCAGCAACGCGTGAAATCTTATGCACAAATTATTGATAGCCCGTTAACTCTTGCACCCGTAATTAAGCAACTCGAACTTAAAATCACCCCTACCCAACTGGCAAGTCAGATTTCTGCATCAGCTCCACTTGATACTGTTTTGATCGCGCTCACCATCACTGATACAAATCCAGAGCGTGCTGCTGCGATTGCAAATGCTGTGGCAAATCAATTTGGCACAACTGTGGGAGATCTAGAACTACATGGAATTGGTGTTGACTCACCTGTAAAAGTCTCAACGGTAAAGATGGCAATTCCGGCTAGCACTCCATCAAATCCAAAGAGATCTATTAACTTCGCCCTAGGTCTGCTGCTTGGACTTGGTTTAGGTGTCGGTCTTGCTTCTCTACGTCGCGTGCTTGATAACACAATCAAAAATGAAGACGACCTCAATGGTGCTCCATTGCTTGCTGCAATTGGTTTTGATGATATTGCTGATGAAAAGCCATTAGTTACGCAAATCGGACGCTATGCAGCGCGTACAGAGGCATTTCGCACCTTACGTACTAATTTGCAGTTCTTGCGCCCTGACTCACACCCACAGGTAATTGTTGTTACATCGGCGCTTCCTAATGAAGGCAAGACCACCACCGCAATTAACTTGGC
>CAIVOW010000166.1 GCA_903907665.1 uncultured Actinomycetes bacterium
CATTTCATAATTTTCAGCGCTGGTTTGCGAATGGCCATAATCAGAGTTTATCTCGGTAAGTGAGGTTTTTCTCTCTTGCATGGTCCAAAAAGCGTTCAAGTGAAGCGAATTGATGCGAGAGAATATGCCAGTGAGCGAGCTAAAGATAACCGGTGCTGGAGGTGACATCTTTGCTCTCTACAGCATGCCTTGGCATGAACCGCTAGAGGAATGGCAGGAAGATCCTCATCTGGCTGAAATGCGCGGTATCTCCAGACACGTAGTTCGCCTAGTCAGACTTGGGCAATCGGATGAAGAGATTTTTGCCGTCAAAGAGACCGTCACAGAATTCGCTAATCGGGAGTACACCATTCTTCGAGAACTCAGTCAGCGTGGCGCACCGACAGTAGAAGCCTCAGCAGTTGTTGAGGGTCGCCTAGATGTCCGTGGCAACGAATTAGCCCCAGCCCTTGTGACGCGTTATTTACCTTATTCACTTCCGTATCGAGTAATTCTCTCTCGTTCAATTACCGCACATGATGTAAATCAAATGGCAAGTGCATTAGCGCTACTTCTAGTTCGGCTTCATCTTTTGGGATTTTGGTGGGGAGATTGTTCACTTTCAAACACTTTATTTAGACGTGATGCATCTGAATTTGTTGCATATCTTGTGGATGCAGAAACGGGTGAGTTCCAAAACGCTCTGTCGGATGGGCAACGAGAACATGACCTAGAGATTGCTCATTTTAATGTGGCAGCAGAACTTGAAGACATCATCTCATCTGGAGTGCAACTACCTGGAGTTGATCCACTTCGCTCTAGTGATGCAGTTATTCGTCGCTATCGAAGGTTATGGGCGATGTTGAAAGAGCCACAAATCCTCGATCCAAATGATCGCCACGCAGTTGAGCGAGCGATGCGAAATTTGCAAGATTTAGGATTTGCAGTAGAAGAAGTAGAAATAACTTTAGATGGAGAAAAAGGCATATTAAAATTCTCACCTAAATTAGTTGCTGCTGGATATCATACAAATCGGTTGAAAGAACTACTTGGTCTAGATGCTGAAGAATTCCAAGCAAAGCGTCTACTTGCTTCATTTGATCGATTTCGCAGTAGACAAAAGCCACCCAAATCAGAAGTGGATGCCGCCAGAATTTGGCTTACAGATGTTTATCAACATGTCTTGGGCTTAGTACCTGAAGGCTTGCGTGGCAGAGTCGAGCCGGCGCAGATGTTCCATGAAATTCTTGAGCACCGTTGGTACTTGGGAGAGAAAAATGGATCGGACTTAGGTTTAGAGAATGCGGCTCAAGAGTACATTTCACATATCCTGCCCGGGCGCACTGATTCTGGCGCAACTGTGCTTGAGACCGACGTTACAACTAACATGTCCTTATGAGTCGACATCCGTTTGGTGAGCTGCCCAAGAATCTAGGGCAAGCCGTGGACCTTAGCTCACTTGGTAAATCAGCTTCAACGGCTCCAGCGACTCCAGAAGTTGGCATCGCAATCAATCAAGAAAACCTCATTTCGGAAATAATTCCAGCATCAAATAGTCAAGTTGTGATTGCTTTATGTTGGTCTCCAAGAAGTGCGCAATCTGCTGAAATTCTAAAAATTCTAGGCGAACTTCATGCGGCAGATACCCAAGGCGCTAAACCATGGATTCTTGCCACGGTTAACGTTGATGTAGAGGCTGCAGTAGCGCAAGCGCTACAAGTCCAATCTGTTCCAATCGCTATCGCGATTATTCAAGAACAAGTTGTTCCGCTTTTTGAATCTGTTCCACCGATAGATCAAGTTCGAATGGTGATCGACAAAGTACTAGCGCTGGCTGCTGAGCGTGGAGTTGGTGCCAAAGTTGAAACTGAGGGCGACCCAGCTGGTGAAGCTGAAAGTCCACTTGAGCCAGAAGAGACTGAAGCGCTCGATGCTCTTGAAATAAATGATTTAGCAACAGCGGCGCTGGCATATAAAAAATGGTTAGTTCGCTCGCCCGGCAACACAATGGCGGAAATTGGATTAGCCCAAGTTGAACTAATGGCCCGAGTAGCTGACAGCGTTCCATCTGAGGTTTTTTCACTCGCCGAGGTACAAAGTGATAATTTTGATTTACAAATGAAAGCTGCAGATATTGAAGTGTTACAAGGAAACTATGACCAGGCGTTTAGTCGATTAATTAAAAGTATCAAATTGAGTAGCGGAGATGATAGGAAAAAAGTTCGAGATCATCTGTTAACTCTTTTCAAGCTCGTAGATCCCGCTGATCCTGAACTCATCA
>CAIVOW010000167.1 GCA_903907665.1 uncultured Actinomycetes bacterium
CTGTGACTAATGAATATTGTGACTAATGAGTGTTGAGAAGTTTTGCAAGATCATTCGCTCTATTGGTGCTAATTAACCAGTAGGGCGTTTCATCTCGTGGGTCTCGTAACTCAATTTTGATGGCCGCGTTAACCCAAAACCGCAATTGCAGGAAGGCCGCTGGATCCCCATCGACGCCTCTTATCTTGGCTAGTTCAGTGAACACTAATGGTGCAAAACTTTTCAAAAATGCTCGTTCGATCGCAGCCGGCCCGACAAGCAGCCAACCTTTCGTAACAGTGATTATAAGTTTAGTTTTTATTGATGCCAGAATTAGCAGTGAAAATTGAATGACCGAAATTACAATTGTTGCCATCGGCGAAATTGCCGCCCAGACCGCAAGTGAAATAGATGCGGCAAGAAATAGCGCAAATGCCCAGAGCCACCAGGGCCATCCCAATTTTTCCTGATAAACCGGGGTGCCGTAGTTGGTATCGAAATGTCTCTTAGCGTTACCCATGGCGGCACGGTACTGCATTCGGAGTTAGGTATTAGAGTAAAGCCATGAGTCGCATTCCAAGTACCGTCCCACCAATCGGCGCGCAGATTCCTGAGCGACATGAGAAGGCGCCACTTCCTGGTACGAAAATCCCTTCGCACTTTGGACATTGTTTTGGTTGTGGTGAGTTACACCCAACTGGCCTTCATTTAGTTGCACATGCCGGAATCGGACAGAATTTAACGGCAGTCTTTACCGTTACGGAAAATCATCAAGGTGCACCAGGGCTTGCACATGGCGGCCTACTTTCACTCGCATTTGATGAAGCCCTCGGGAAATTGATGTGGTTGATTCGCGCCCCGGCCGTTACTGCCAGACTGGAAACAGATTTCCTATTGCCAGTACCCATGGGGACGACACTTCACATAAGTGCGGAGATAACTGGTCAGGTAAGTAGAAAAGTTTATTGTTCCGCAGAAGGTCGGATCGGATCTCCAGAAGGTCCGGTTGCAGTTAAGGCGTCTGCGCTCTTCGTAATTGTTCCCATGAAACACTTCCTAGAAAATGCACCTAAGGAGTACCTAGATCACGTTACGGCCCATCCAGAACTTCTCGCTTTCGTCGACCCAGAATTTGAGATAAATCCTTGAGCGCGCAAGTACTTATCAAACGACTTGATCCAACAGTTCCGCTTCCAAAATATGCTAAACCTGGTGATGCTGGCGCAGATCTTACAACTCGGGTCGATGTCACCTTGCAACCAGGTGAGCGCGCCTTAGTTCCGACTGGAATTTCGATTGCGTTGCCCAATGGGTTCGTGGCCCTTGTGCACCCGCGTTCTGGTTTAGCAATCAAACATGGTGTTTCTATGGTTAATACGCCTGGCACCGTCGATGCAGGTTTTCGCGGTGAGCTACAAATTATTCTGATAAATCATGATCTAAAAGAGCCAGTCTCATTTAAGAAAGGTGATCGAATCGCTCAATTGCTAATCCAGAGAGTGGAGATTGCAGATTTCATCGAAGTTGATAACTTGCCAGGTTCAGATCGTGGAACTGGTGGATTTGGATCAACAGGAAAGGGCGCGTAATGCAGGAGGAAGATAAGTCGAAAGTCATTGCCGCTCTAGGAGGAATGAAGGGCATAATAGATTCAACCGTCCCATCCTTGATTTTTTTGTTCGCATTCAATATTTCTCACAATCTAAAAGTTTGTTTGATTGTTTCAATTATTGTTGCTGCGGTGCTAGCGCTTTACCGCTTAATTCGTCGTGATACTTTGCTGCATGCAATCAGTGGGTTTCTTGGTGTAGTTTTTTGCGGCTGGTTTGCCTGGAAATCTGGAACGGCAAAAGCCTATTATGCGCCAAGTCTTTGGAAGAATTCCGCCTTTTTACTGACATATTTGATTTCAATTTTAGTTAAATGGCCGATTATTGGTGTGGTACTTGGTCCAATACTCGGAGAAAATTTTAGTTGGCGCAAAGATCCAAAGCGGATGCGGGCCTACACGAATGCAAGTTGGATCTGGTTTGCACTCTTTGCTGTGAGACTTGCAGTGCAATTTCCCTTGTATAAAGCTAATCAGTTGAATGCGCTTGGAGTTGCAAATGTATTCCTAGGTTTCCCGCTCTATCTCTTGACACTTTGGGGGACCTGGATGGTTATACGTTCGGTTCCAGTAACCAAAAATGATCCAACTATTGAGCTATAAAGCAATCCTTTAGGAGCTCTTCTGCTTCTGCAGTTGCAACGAAGAGAAGTTCGTCACCGGCTGAAAAGACATCGTGAGTGTGTGGTGAAATTACCTGACCATCTCGAACAATTGCTGCGAGTGAGGCATTTTCTGGAAGTTTGATCTCGCCCACCGTTTTACCGCAAGCCTTGGCCGTATCTGGCAACGTTATTTCTACCAAACTTGCTTCACCTTTGCGAAGTGAGAAGAGGCGAACAACATCGCCCACTGAAACAGCTTCTTCAACGATTGCCGAAATAATTCGAGGTGTAGAAACCGCAACATCAACGCCCCATGAACTATCGAACATCCACTCATTCTTTGGATGATTTACTCGAGCAACGACGCGCGGAACGCCATATTCAGTCTTTGCCAGAAGGGATGCAACAAGATTCACTTTGTCATCTCCAGTTGCTGCGATAAGAACTTGGCAGGTGTCCAATTTTGCATTATCTAGCGAAGTAATTTCACAGACATCGGCCATCAACCATTCAGCGCTTGGCACGCTATCCATTTTTAGCGCCTTTGGATCGCGGTCGATTAGTAGAACGTGGTGGCCATTTTCTAAAAGTTCACGCGCAATTGAGCGTCCAACGTTACCTGCGCCAGCGATAGCAATCTTCATCTGTTATGCCTCTTCCGGCGATTTTGCTAGGGACATTTCCACATTTGCTAATTCAGA
>CAIVOW010000168.1 GCA_903907665.1 uncultured Actinomycetes bacterium
AATGCAAGCGAGATTAGCCACAATGTATACCAAAACAATTACGGCTACTAAACCGGTTGCTAAGATACCAAATGCCATTTGTGGGGTGTATTTGAATCCGAGGCCAAGACCAACGGCCAAACCAACAACTAATTGCAGCACAATCGCGTTACGCGGTGATTTATATTTTGGATCAAGAACAGCTAGCGAGCGAGGAAATGCCCCAGCACGGCCGAATGCATAAGCGGTCCGAGTAAATACGTTTGCACCTGCGTTAGCATTTGCAATTGTTGAGTTTACTATTGCAAAAAGAACTAATACATAAAATAATCCAGATACGCCCTTAGCTAATCCATCCCAAGGGACGCCATTATTATAACCAGCAAATTCTTTAAATTTATCTGGACCAAATGCAACTGTGGCGGCGTAAGTTGTGAAGATGTACACCGATGCAATCGCCATAGTAGCAATCATGATTGCTTTTGGAATATTTTTCCGTGGATCTTTGCTCTCTTCGGCCAGTGGTGCAGCTGCTTCAAAGCCCGCAAAAGCTAGAAGAGTAAAGACTGATCCCGCGATAACACCAGACCAGCCAGTAAAACCCTTTGCATTCGCATGTGCTGTAGTAAATACTGAGAGCGTATTGGAATGCCCAGCCTTAAATACCAAGAAAATTCCAAGGAGTACGAAGACAGTAATTTCAATAAACCCAAGCCAGGTACCAACTTTTGCTGACGTCCGGACACCGCGATAAACCAATCCGCAGACGAGCAAGGAACCTAGAGTCGTAAAGATCCACCAAGAACCGACAGGGAAGGATTTGCTCTGCGTATTCCATTCTCCTGCAATGGTATAGCCAAGTTGAAGCATAACCAGTGGTACGGTCATTATCTGTACTGATGCATAAGCCCAGCCGACTAAAAAGCCAACCCAAGGTCGTAGACCAATTGCGCTATAAGTCGCAACAGATCCTGCCGAGGGAATATGTTTAGCAAGTTGTCCGATACTCGATGCGGTAAATAAAATTCCAATAAATGCAAAGAGTACAGCTAGCGGAAGTGCACCGCCGGCTAATGGCGAACCAAAAGGGATTGACGCTGCAATTGCAGCTCCTGGCGCCATCGCGCAAATTGATTGGAAAACAACTTCCCGAAGTCCAATCGCATTTTTTTCTAATTTAGTTTCAGGACTACTCATATCTCTCCTAATATAAGAGAAGTAGTAGGGGCTACCTCATACGTAGTAAAACAATTACGACAATTATTGCACCAAGGAGGTACTTATAGGTCAGTAGGACGATAGTTTTTACTATATTTTGAACGGTCTAGGCGCAGCAGAAATTTTAGGTACCCTCATACGCGCAGTCACACAGCCAGGTGAAGGGTGATAATAAGCCGCTAGCCCTAAATCTCCAGCAACAGATAAGAAGATGAAGGCATCCTCCATGGTGAAGTCCCACTCATCAACTAATAGTCGCGCAGCTTCTTCACATGCCAATTTAAGCGCGCCATCAATATCGTTTGCGGTTGAACCATGCGTGTACCAAGAGTCGGAAGTTTCGGTAATGGGAAATCCTCCATGCTTTCTCTTTATCAGATCAACTCTAATAATTCCCTTTCCGCCAATTTCAACGCCAGTTCCAGAAATTTCGCCATCACCCATAGCCGCATGCATATCTCCAATTGCTAACTGCCCGCCAGATTGAAACACCGGAAGGTGCACCGTGGCCCCTATTCCATTCCAGTGATCATCCATATTTCCACCATGCGGGCCTGCATCAAAAGTTGGAATGTCACCCGATGCCGGCGCGACACCGATTACGCCAAACATTGGCCGTGCTGGAAATGAAACGCGATCATTCATTGTAATTACGCCATCTTTAACTTTGAATATTCTCGTTACTGGTGATTTGCAATGTTCAATTAATTGACCCCACTCGGGTATAACCATTCCGGCGCCCTGCGGCCCCGGTAAAATATCAATCAGAGTTACCGAAAGGCTGTCGCCTGGTTCGGCCCCACGCACTGCAATAGGACCGGTTGCGCTATTGATTCTCGTTAAGTCTAATTTTTCAGCAGTGTCGTTTTCACTCTGAACTTGGCCAGTAAAGCAATCCCAAGTTTCAATTTCGATAACTGTTCCTGGATCGACTGTGAGTACCGGCTTCATACTGGAGTTAAAGGACCAAATATGTTCGTCTCTGCTGAGTTTGACTGTTGGACTTTCCATGAATCCTCCTAAAAAAGCACATCCCTTTATGAAAGGTTACTACCAAATAAAAGTAATTACCCGCGTCATCGGTTCGAGCCCGACCCACCCACGCTTATCTATCTCCATGTTGATACTATTTTGAATCCCTTGGCTATGGCAGACTCTCTCGCATGGGATCGAAAAAAGAACGCAAGGCTTCTAGTGCGCTTATTCGAGACCGAAGGACCCTCACCACGAGAAGGATCGTATTTTTAGTAATTGCTGCGGCCGCGCCATTAGCGGCGATGATCGGCAACGTTCCTTTAGCACTTGTCTATGGCAACGGCGCAGGCTTACCGATGGCTTACTTGGTTGCAGCGATTGTCTTAGTTTGCTTCTCTATCGGCTACGCAACCATGAGTCGAAGGGTTGTAAATACAGGCGCCTTCTATACCTATATCTCTAGAGCCCTTGGTAAAGAAGTTGGTGTCGGAGCTGCATACCTGGCGCTCACTTCCTACACGGCAATGTCATGTGGGCTGGCAGGTGCATTTGGATACTTTATGCACGAACTCATTAAATCCGCCGCGATGGTCTCTATCCCCTGGTATTTACTCTCAGCCATTGGTGTTGCAATCGTTGGGTTCCTTGGTTATCGATCTGTAGATCTTTCTGCAAAAATCCTGGGCTTTTTGATGATTGCTGAATTTGCGGTGCTGATTGTTTTCGAAGTTCTCGTTTTTGCTAAGCATGGTTTTAGCTCTTTCCCGCTTGAGAGTTTCACTTACAAGCAAGCGACATCCGGACCATTTGGGATAGCGGCTTTGATCGCTTTCACTAGTTTTATTGGATTTGAATCGGCAGCGCTGTACGGGGAAGAGACAAAAAATCCAGAGAAAAGTATTCCTCGGGCTACCTACATTGCAGTCGTCTGTGTAGGAATTTTTTATGTCCTAACTTCTTGGATGATTATTGGTGCAACAGGCGTGAGTAACCTGGCCAAGCGAGCAGGGGCCGACGGCGGAGTCTTTGTATTAAACCTCTTACAAGAATATGGCGGAGAAATATTATTTGATGTTGGAGCAGTATTACTTTGCACAAGTGTATTGGCTGGATATTCAGCTCTGCATAACGCCTCAAGCCGCTATCTATTTGCCCTTGGCCGAGAAAATATCGCACCTAGAATATTTGGTGAATACCACAAGGATTATTTCAGCCCGCATCTTGCAAGTCTTGCAATCACTTTTATCTCTTCAATCGCCACAATTACATTTGCTATTAGCGGCGCCGATCCCTACAAGGTTTTCGCAGCCTCTTTAATCGCTGTTGGCACACTAGGAATTGTTGCGCTTCAGTCATTTGCTTCCCTGTCAGTCGTGGTCTTTTTCTGGAAGCGAAAAGATAGGCAGTTATGGCAGAGCACAATCGCACCTCTTGTGGGCTTTCTCGGTCTAGCAACAGCCTTCGCTCTTGCCGCTATTCACTACAACACTTTGACGGGTAGCAAAAATCGCTGGATAAACCTAGTTCCTGTCCTGCTCATCGTGATTGCAATCGGGGGCATTTTAAACGGCTTTAGAATTAAACGGCGCCACCCAGTGGTGTACGCCAAATTAGCAGCAACGCAACTTCGTTCTAGAAAGATTACTTCTGCAGATCATCCACCAGTTACGTACAAAGAAAAATATTGCTTAGTTGGCGCCGGGCCAGCTGGATTAGTAATGGCTCGAGGGTTAATCAAGGAAGGCGTTCCGTTTGACTGGTTTGAAAAACATAGCGATGTGAGTGGTATTTGGGATATGGAGAACACCGGAACTCCTATGTATGAATCCGCCCATTTCATCTCTTCCAAATACACAAGTGGTTTCTATGGATTTCCGATGCCACAATCCTTTCCTGACTATCCGAGCTGGCACCAAATTCGTGATTACATCAAAGATTTTGCTGAAAAATTTAATTTAAAGCACCGCGTGACCCTTGGGGTTTCGGTCATCGATGCCCAGCCGCTGCCTGATAAAAAATGGCGCGTAAAACTTGCAAATGGAGAAGAGGAAATTTACGACGGCTTGATTAATGCCACCGGAGTTACCTGGCATCCAAATCGTCCAAACATTCAAGGTGAAGAGAAGTTCAAAGGCAAAATCTCACATTCAGTTGACTATCAATCTCCTGAAGAATTCAAAGGCAAAAGGGTGCTGATTGTGGGCGCTGGAAATTCAGGTGTCGATATCGCGTCGGATGCAGCCAGATTTGCCGACACCGCTTATTTCTCAGTACGCCGGGGATATCGATTCATTCCGAAATATTTATTTGGATTACCAACTGACGCTCTAGTTTCCGGCAAACTCGCGCCACCAAAGGGCGTCTCAATAACTGGTGATGTAACAAAACTTGTTGACACTATCGTCGGAGATCTAACCCGCTATGGACTGCCAAAACCTGATCATGATTTATTGGCTAGCCATCCAATCATGAATACCCAAGTCCTTTACCATCTTGGACATGGGGATTTGATCGCAAAACCTGACATTCAGGAAGTTACTGAAACTGGAGTAATTTTCAAGGATGGCACATCAGTAGAGCTAGACCAGATAATTCTTGCGACTGGATATCAATATTCGGTGCCTTACCTAGACCAAGTAAATGATGAGTGGAAAGATGGAAGGCCTCAGTTATACCTACGTATTTTCTCTAGGAACTATGAAAACCTGTACTTCATTGGCTACGCAGAATTTGCTGATGCTGCCTATCGACGCTTTGATGACATGGCGCAAATGGTATTAATGGATATTCGGGCCAGGGCGACGGGTAAACATTATGCCGAGCTCTTGGAATTAAAGAAAAAAGATAATCCAGACTTGGCGGGCGGACATAAATATATTGATAGCCCTCGTCACACTAATTACATCGAAGTTGATACTTACTTAAATTATTTGGCAACCCTTCGAGATCGCTTTGATTGGCCAGAAGTAGATGAAAGTACCTACGAGACTCTCACTCGATAAATTCCCACTGACCGTCGACCTGGCGTGCTATCCCCCGAGTTTCTAGCTCACGTAAATACCGCTTATGTCCGCGTTCACCTTTGCCGACAAATAAGGGCATGAGAATAGGTAACTGGCTTGGGAATAACATTGCAAATCGAACAAGCCAAGATTCACTTGGTTTTGGGTAAACTTCAAAGCGAGGCTTATCTAACATCTTCTTGAACGCTTTGACGACATCCGCTGTTTTTTGTGGCGGATCCATAAATTGAAGTGAGTTGCCTCCTTCGACAGCTTCGCGTTGAAGCATTGGAGTGTCAGTTGCAGAAGGCATGACTGACCCCGCCTTGATTCCCTTGGCCGCTAAATCCAGACTGAGTGAAAGCATCGCACCACGAAGGCCAAACTTTGATGTTGTGTAGAGCGGGGTCTCACCAAGTGGAAAAATACCGCCAAGTGAGACTGTCGCAATTATTCGTGGATCATTTGATTGCTTCAGTAAGTCGATACAGCTTCGAATAATCACTAGTGGTGAGCGCAGATTGATATCTAATTCGTACTCGATGCTCTCTATGGAGCGAGCATCGAATCTATCTGTCGTGGTTATTGCGGCATTGGGAATGAGGACATCAATATGTCCATATCTTTTTTTAACCTGAGAAATTGCATCTGAAATAGCGCCTCTATCGGTCAGGTCTAGCGAAATTGCAAGATGATCACTTCCGCTGAGCTCTGAGACCACTACATCTAAGCGCTTTTGACTAATGTCGAGCAAAACCATTTTCGCGCCTTGCGCCGAGAAATCTCTCGCAAGATGGGAACCAATTCCACCGGCTCCGCCAGTAATCAGAATTACTTTATCCTTGTAGTCATAGGCCATAGTCGGGACTCTACTATTACCTCATGGAACTGGAAGAGCTAAAAGGGCAATGGAATCAGATTCTTGACTTCCTCCTCGAGCGTGATCGAATCGCCTGGCTTGCCTTCTTTGACGCACGTCTAGTTTCGCTAAATGAGAGCCACCTGGTAATTAACTTTACGGATAGTCAGAAGTTTGGCGGCCAGCATGACTTTACTCTTGCTCGTAATCCAAAGCATTTAGCTTTACTTCACGAAGCTATAAAATCAGTTACCGGCATCGAGCTCGAGGTAATTGAAGAATGAAGAAGCTAATTCTTGTCATTGCAATTTCTTTGAGTCTTGTTGCAAATAACGCAGTGGCATTCTCGCCTCGCCAAATTGTTGCGCAGGGACCCGGTGATCACATTCATGGGATGGATATCTCGTATTGGCAGCATCCCTCTGGCGGATTAATTGATTTTAAAAAGATGTACGCAGCTGGAGTGCGCTTTGTCATGATCAAGGGTGCGGATGCGCACGATGTTGCAGATGCCCAAGCGCTTAAATATTTAAAAATTGATCGCCCCGCCGCGCAGGCCGCTCGCCTCTATACCGGTTTCTATTACTACGCATATCTTCCCGATAGCACCGACCCAGCGTTCATTATTAAGGATGCACAAGCTCAAGCGCAGAAAGTTATTTGGAGGCTTGCTTCAATCGGTGGTTACAACTTCAAAGATCTGCCACTGTCTCTTGATCTAGAGAACAACTGTGTGCGCCCATCTAGTAATGGTGGATGTTCGCGGTATATGAATCGTAACAACGTCACACTATGGGCAAAAACATGGCTAGCTATGGTGAGCGCAAAAACTAATCGCCGACCATTTCTATATTCCTACGCAAACTTTCTCGAGCAGACCTTGACTCGCGATACCGAACTTCGCCAATATCCATTGTGGATTGCCCACTACTCTCTTAACCCCGCTGATTCCCAACCAAACCAAAAGAACGTCGGCTGCTACGCGCATGCGTGGACCAATGCCAACTGCACGGCAAATTGGCAGATGTGGCAATACACATCGTGTGGGATTGCAAGCAAATATGGTGTTCCTGGAAATAGGGTCGATCTCAATGTTTTTGCGGGCACATCATCGCAATTTTATAGATTACTTAGCCGTCGGTGGGTGCCAGAGGAAACAGATATGTTGCCAGTGGACGAAGCCACCACGATGAATATCATTGATCAAACATCAAGTGATACAAATGCGCCGCTCAAGGTAACGGTTGATGTCATGCGTCCAGATGGCACTCCTGTCGTTGCCGGAACGGTTAATTGGCAATCTGCTGATTCGACACAGCCGCTGGGAGTTCAAACAGTTACTCGGTCAGCGACTGGTCGTTTTATATTAAATGTCAAAGGACTGGCTGCCGGTTCATATGTCGGTGTTGTGAATTTTGTGGATATTTCAGGTACTCATGCTGCAAATCAGCTGCCTATAACTTTTACGATTGTTCAAGGTGCGACTCCCACGCCGACCCCAACTCCAACAAAAACTCCGAAACCACCTGTCGATACATGCGCAGGTCAAATTCGCATTTAGTTGGATACGATTAACCCACTATGAACAAATCAAAGTCAGCGGTATTTCGTTCGGATTTACAAATGAATGATGGCCGAACCATCCGCTACTACGATGACTCCAAGATTTCTCGGATAGCGAGTGACCAACGAGCCGTCGAAGATCCGGCGGGTGTCGGAGAGCTTCGCTTAGATCCACTCGTCAATGAATGGGTTGTTGTTGCAAGTCATCGCCAACATAGAGCCTTTTTGCCGCCTATGGAACTTTGCCCCATCTGTCCCACCACATCAGAATTGCTTACCGAAATTCCTGATTCCACTTATTCGGTCGTTGTTTTTGACAATAAGAATCCTTCTCTTAACAGTGGTCCAGAGGGTTGGCAATTACCAGCACTTCAGGGACCCGCCACATCATCGCCGGCTGGAGTCGGAAAATGTGAAGTTATTGTCTTCACGAGTGAACATGATTCAAGTTTCGGCAAACTTTCACAAGAACAAATTCGCTTAGTTATGAGCGCTTGGATAGACCGCACTAAAGAGATTTCACAATACCCAGATATCGTCCAAGTTTTTCCTTTTGAAAATCGCGGCATTGAAGTGGGTGTAACGCTCCCCCATCCTCACGGACAAATTTATGCATACTCATTTCTCACGCCAAAAACCGAACGAATGCTCGCCGTAGCAACAGAGCATCACGCCAGAACTGGTCGAGTCTTAATGGATGACATCGTGGCTCGCGAGTTAAACGAGCGCGTTCGAGTTGTTGCTGAGAATGAACACTGGGTCGGCTTCGTTCCATTTGCTTCCAGGTATCCTTTTGAAATTCATGTAGCGCCCAAGAAGCGCGTTCCTGACTTCACTGAACTCTCAGATGAGCAAGCCGATTCCTTCCCAGAAATAGCAAAGGAAGTCTTAGCTCGCCTAGACGGTGTTTTCAATATGCCAATGCCATACATGGCCTCGTGGCACCAAGCGCCAACCAAAATTGGCCGCGACCTCTTGGGTTTGCATTGGCAAATCACATCCGTGCGCCGCACGCCAGATAAATTGAAATACCTGGCGGGTTCAGAATCTGCAATGGGTGCTTTCGTTATGGATATGGCTGCCGAACAATCTGCTGATCAATTGAAAGCCGTCCAACTTTGACCCGAATTCTTGTAACAGGTGGCGCCGGCTATATCGGCTCCATCGCAACTACAGCGCTCTTAGATGCTGGCTTTGAAGTAAATGTTTTGGATGATTGCAGTACCGGACATCGCGATGCGGTTGATTCGCGCGCAACGTTTATCAATGGTTCTATTCTGGATAAATCGGCGATTCAAACCGCCATTCAGGGTTGCCAAGCTGTCATGCACTTCGCCGGTAAATCTCTAGTGGGTGAATCAGTCAAAGAGCCCCAGCTCTACCTGAGCGTCAACGTAGAAGGAAGTGCGAACCTACTTGATGTAATGAAAGAGTTAGGTGTCCTCAAGATTGTTTTCTCTTCCTCGGCTTCCACTTATGGCGAGCCTGAACACTCTCCAATAACTGAGGACTCTCTAACTCAGCCAACAAATCCATATGGACTTTCCAAACTCAAAGTTGATGAACTCCTATCGAAACACGCCAAAAGCGATGGCATTGGCGCTATTTCACTGCGTTATTTCAATGTTGCAGGTGCAATGCATACAGAGAGTGGATGGCTTGGCGAGCGTCACGATCCAGAGACCCATCTGATTCCACTTGTTCTACATGCTAGAAAATCAGAGCCGCTAAAGATTTTTGGCACAGATTGGCCGACTCCTGATAAAACATGTATTCGTGATTACATTCATGTTGTTGATCTTGTAGAGGCCCACATCAAAGCGTTATCGGTTATTACTCTGGGCCGGCATGAAGTAGTCAACCTAGGAAGCGGTGAAGGATATTCAGTGCGCCAAGTTATTGATGCTGCCACTCGGGTTGTGGGAAGTGAGATACCAACAGTTGAAGTAGGACCTCGATCGGGTGATCCTGCCATTCTGATTGCTTCTATAGACAAAGCTAGAAGTTTCTTGGGGTGGCAACCAACGCGCACATTAGATTCGATGATTTCAGATGCGATTGCGGCATCACGATAATTCTAAAAAATTAAAAATATTAAGCAGGATTACAAGTAAGAACTTCTACCCCACCAATTTGGCCCAACACTTCCAGTAAATCCGTGGCATCAGTGCCTGGTATTGCGACAGTAATTTCATCATAACCACGGCCATCTTCACTCTTTAGGACCTGCAACCCTCGGATATCTCCGCCTGCAAATCCGATTGCTGATGCGACCGCGCCGAGTGACCCTGGGCGATCTGGAAGAGTTATTTCGAGTTTAAAAAGTGCCATGGTTTAAAGATAACAGACCAACGTGAACGCAAGATTACGAAATTCGTTCAAACACATTACTGCTGGACAATGTTCTCGCCCTGAATGGCAACCGTAATCTTGGGAAGCGGCGTAGGGGCCGGCCCGCTCAAAACTTTTGCTCCATTATTAGGGTCATAGGTAGCTCCATGGCATGGGCACATCAGCACGTTACCAAGCGAGTCATAATTGACTGTGCATCCTTGGTGGGTGCAGATCGCACTGTATGCGAAGACTCCGGCCTTGGTTCTAAATAGATACGCGGGCGATCCATCCATTGCGGTAAATTTTTTAACTGTACCGATTTTTAAATCTGCTAGCTTTGCAATGACGGCGTTCGCTGGATTCTTCTTTGGGCGAAGAGATCCACCGGCAAGTGCTGCAATAACGGATGCAGATGCAACTCCAATAATTCGCATTACTTCACGGCGATCACGCAGATTAGGGATTAATCCACCATCGTGTCTACCTCGACCGTGTGAGCCTTGCCTAATCATGATGAAGAGGGCAAGCCACAAGATTGCGTACGGAAGATCGTTGCTAAGAAAATATGGATGAACATGGAAGCTCACTGATAGCCAAAGAATGATAGCCATCGAAAATCCACCGAGTGTTGCGGCTTGAAGCGCCACTCCAGAGAGAACTGCGATACCAATTGCAAATTCAGAAAGCATCACAAACCAGGCAACCAAAGTTGCATGCTCGAGCATATGCTTTAACAGGAAGGAGACCGGTGAGTGTCCAATCATTCCGCTAATTTGCGCTCCGAAATAATTTGGAGATGCTTTGTCTAAGTAACCACCATCGGTTGCCTTAGCCCAACCACCATAAGTCCAGGTCACTCCTAACCAGAGACGAATGATCGTCATCGAAAGAGGTTGAGAACGCCAGGAGTTAATTCCAAATCGTGAAGTCATGGGCACACAATACTGCTCGTGGCGACGCGCGTATAAACAACGAAGCGGACTCAATTCTCAGCAAGTGAGAACGGAGCCCGCTATCGAAGCTTAGGTAGTCTTCCTAAATATAGGTGAAGCCGCCAACCAGCGATACCGTTTGGACATACGTTCCGAGAGTGGTCGTTACAACTATATCCGCCGCTCCTACAACTGTTCCCGCAGGCACTCGGACTTCCAGGCTCGCTACAGTAGCTGTGTCAATCGAGGCAGACACTCCGCCGATTGTTACTACTACTCCGCCAGTATTGAAACCAAAGAAATTAGAACCGTTAATCCGAATCTGAGATCCACCAGCTAGTGGTCCAGTGGCCGCGCCACCAGCACTTAGCGTGACAGTGGAAATCGTTGGAACCGGAAGGAAGTAAACGAAACTAGAGGTAGCGGTAATTCCGTTAGCTGTTACAGCAACAGAAACGGTAGCGGAATCAAAATTCGCAGTGGCTGGAGTGGTAATTGTGATCATAGTGTCGGTAACTGATGCACCGGCTAATACATCAATTCCACCAACCGTAATAGCGCTCGGTGCAAGTAGATTGGTTCCGATTATATTGACGCTGGTGCCGCCAGTAGATGGACCCGTGGCAGGAACAAGTGAAGTAATAGTTGGTGCTATGGCATAAGTGAATATATTTGTAGCCGTCACACTACCGCCCACGGTCGTAACGGTAATACTAACTGTACCAGCTGCGTGAGCTTGCGTAAGAATCACGATATCCGGGCTTCTGTAGCCGAACTCATTGGGAAGAAGAGGAACTCCATCAATCGTAACGGACG
>CAIVOW010000169.1 GCA_903907665.1 uncultured Actinomycetes bacterium
CCGCAAGCGATTGCCTTTGCGATATCGCCACTTTTACCAACTGATCCATCGGCGATAACGTGCACATAACGTCCACCAGATTCATCCATGTAATCACGGCGGGCAGATGCGACTTCTGCGACTGCTGATGCCATGGGAACTTCAATTCCAAGAACATTTCGGGTCGTATGCGCAGAACCCCCACCAAAACCAACAAGAACTCCGGCTGCTCCAGCACGCATGAGGTGTTGAGCGCTTTGTCCAGTTGCGCATCCACCAACAATGACAGGAACATCAAGATCGTAAATAAATTTCTTTAAGTTAAGCGGTGCGTTCTCTGTTGCAACGTGTTCGGCGCTCACTGTTGTTCCGCGGATTACGAAAATATCTACACCGGCATCTACAACAACTTTATGGAATTCGGCTGTGCGTGCAGGTGAAAGTGCGCCCGCAACAGTTACTCCAGCAGCGCGAATTTCTGCGATTCGGGACTTGATTAGTTCTGGCTGAATAGGCGCTGCGTAGAGCGCTTGCATCCGGCGAATGGCTTGTTCTTGAGGGAGTGAGGAAATTTCACCCAGGGCAATCCGAGGATTTTCATGGCGCGTCCACAGACCTTCAAGATTAAGAACACCAACTCCACCGAGGCGACCAATTGCGATTGCAGTCTCAGGTGAAACAACTGAATCCATTGGCGCAGCGAGCATTGGTAGCTCAAACTTATAAGCATCTATTTGCCATTGAATAGAAACTTCTTTTGGATCTCGGGTACGGCGGCTAGGGACGATTGCAATATCGTCAAAGGAGTATGCCTGGCGAGCTCTCTTGCCGGGTCCAATTTCGATTTCCATAGTCACCTTACTTCCGGTCGTAATTCGGGGCGGCTTGAACATCTAGAACATCGTGTGGATGACTCTCTTGAAGTCCTGCTGCAGTAATTTGAATCAAGCGGCCATTTTTTTGTAAATCAGCAATTGTCGGGGCGCCGGCATATCCCATTCCAGAACGCAGCCCCCCAACGAGTTGATGCACGACTGTGGCCACCGGGCCGCGCGCAGCAACTTTGCCTTCGATTCCTTCCGGAACAAGTTTGTCTTCTGCTAAAACATCATCCTGCATGTAACGGTCTTTTGAATAGGATTTTTGCTCACCGCGTGATTGCATAGCGCCAAGTGAACCCATTCCGCGATAGCCCTTGTACTTCAATCCATTGATTTCAATAACTTCACCAGGCGACTCTTCAGTTCCAGCTAACAGCGAGCCCAGCATTACTGAGTCAGCTCCCGCAACAATCGCTTTCACTATATCTCCAGAATATTGGAGACCGCCATCGGCAATGAGTGGAATTCCCGCTTTAACGCATGCTTTATGCGCTTCCATGATTGCAGTAACTTGCGGAACACCAACGCCAGCCACAACCCGAGTCGTACAAATCGAACCTGGTCCAACGCCAACTTTCACTGCATCTACACCAGCATTGATGAGTGCTTGAGCTCCAGCGCGAGTGGCGACATTGCCACCAATAATCTCAATCGACGGGAATGCTTTTCGGATACGTGCAACAGCATCAAGTACAGCTCGATGATGCCCGTGTGCAGTATCAACGACTACAACATCGACGCCTGCTTCGATGAGGGCGGATGCGCGGGCAAATCCATCATCGCCTACTCCAACCGCTGCTCCAACTATTCCTGACTTTTTTGCTTCGATCACATTTTTTACTTGATCATCGATAGAAAGATTGCGATGAATAATTCCAATACCGCCAGCTTTCGCCATGGCAATTGCCATTCGAGCTTCAGTCACAGTGTCCATTGCTGAAGAGAGAACTGGCACTGCAATATTTATATTTCGCGTAAGGCGCGTTTTAGTTTCTACTTCTGATGGGATAACGTCAGATTCATCAGGTAAAAGAAGTACATCATCGTAGGTAAGACCAAGCAGGACAACTTTTTCATTGGCACTTTCTTGGGAACCTAGCATTTGGCAATAATAGTGGTGGAGCCCATGATTAACGAAAAAGGGCCCCGCGCTTTAATAGCGACGGAGCCCTTCTATTCTGAATCGGCTTGTGAATCGGCTTGTGTATTAGTGAGAGTGCCCACCTGCTCCATGACTATGGCCAGAGGCTGCCTCTTCTTTCTTAGCTTCTGGAGTCTCAAATACAAGAGCTTCAGTCGTAATAAACATCGCTGCAATCGAAGCAGCATTTGCAAGCGCTGAGCGCGTGACCTTTACTGGATCGATGACGCCTTGCTTTACCAAGTCACCATAAGTGTCATCCGCTGCATTGAAACCTTCATTTGGCTTCATCGCGCGAACCTTTGAGACTACTACGTAGCCTTCTTGTCCAGCGTTTTCAGCAATCCAACGAAGAGGCTCATCACACGCTTTGCGCACGAGGCGAACGCCAACTGCGCGATCACCTTCGAATCCAAGATCATTTTCAAGAGCAGTTGCTGCATGAACAAGAGCAGCTCCACCGCCGACAACGATTCCTTCTTCTACGGCTGCGCGAGTCGCAGAGATTGCATCTTCAAGACGGTGCTTCTTCTCTTTTAACTCAACTTCAGTGTGTGCACCAACTTTAATGACGCAGACGCCGCCAGCGAGCTTTGCAACGCGCTCTTGGAGTTTCTCGCGATCCCAATCAGAATCAGTTGACTCAATTTCGTTGCGAATTTCAGATACTCGTGCTGCAACCGCTGCCTTATCTCCGGAACCATCCACGATAGTGGTGTTGTCCTTTGAGATAACAACGCGGCGAGCGCGGCCGAGAAGTGAAATATCAACTTGATCAAGTTTCAAACCAACTTCTGGCGTGATTACTTGTCCGCCAGTAAGAATTGCGATGTCCTGCAACATTGCTTTGCGACGGTCACCAAAGCCTGGAGCTTTAACGGCTGCCGAAGCAAAAGTGCCACGCATACGGTTAACAACAAGAGTTGAAAGCGCTTCACCCTCAACATCTTCAGCAATAATCAAAAGTGGCTTATTTTGAGCCGCAACTTTCTCAAGTACTGGAAGTACATCATTGAGGTTAGAGATCTTTGTTCCTGAAATCAAAATAAAAGCATCTTCCAAGATAGTTTCCATGCGATCTGAATCAGTTACAAAGTATGGCGAGATGTAGCCCTTATCGAACTGCATTCCTTCTGTAAATTCGAGTTCAAGGCCAGTTGTTGAAGACTCCTCAACTGTAATTACGCCATCCTTGCCGACCTTATCCATCGCTTCAGCGATGAGGTCACCAATTGCTTTATCTTGAGCAGAAATCGTTGCAACATCAGCAATCTGAGCTTTGCCAGAAACTGCCGTTGAATTCTTCTTTAGCTCTTCGGTAAGCGCAGAAACTGCCTGCTCGATTCCATACTTAAGTTCCATTGGCTGAGCACCTGCAGCAAGATTGCGAAGTCCTTCGCGAACCATTGCTTGAGCAAGTACGGTCGCTGTTGTCGTACCATCACCAGCAACATCATTTGTCTTTTCAGCAACCTGCTTCACAAGTTGTGCACCCATGTTTTCGGCTGGATCAGAAAGTTCGATTTCCTTTGCGATAGTCACGCCATCATTAGTGATGAGCGGAGCACCGTAGGATTTTGAGATAACAACGTTACGACCCTTAGGTCCAAGCGTTACCTTTACTGTGTCGGCGAGGATATTTACTCCACGCTCCATGCCACGACGAGCAACCTCGTCGAATTGAAGACTTTTTCCCATGGCTTATTTCTCGATAATCGCGAGAATGTCGCGAGCAGAGAGCACTAAATACTCTTCGCCAGCAGCTTTAACTTCGGTGCCGCCGTACTTGCTGTACAGAACTACATCGCCAACTTTGATATCCATTGGGACGCGGACGCCATCATCAAAACGACCTGGGCCTACAGCAACAACTGTTCCCTCTTGTGGCTTCTCTTGTGCGGTATCTGGAATAACTAGACCTGAAGCGGTCTTCTGTTCTGCCTCGTTTGTCTTTACAACGACACGATCTTCAAGTGGCTTAATGGAAATTGCCATAATAGTTTCTCTTTCTAGTAGCTGGTTTTCTACCTCTCGGCGACTGACCGCTGGTTAGCAGTGTGACCCTGAGAGTGCTAAAGCAAACTCTACTATGCGAAATTAGGCCCAGATAACTTGCTCTAAACCAGTGGCAGATTCGGCCGCCAAGCCCAAAGATGAGGCATGAACGCCGCTTGAGACCGCAAGAGAGGTCAAGGCAGCCACCATCGCCCCGTTATCTGTACACAGCTCCATGGGCGGGATTCGAAGCTCAATTCCGGCCTTGGCGCATCTTTCAGCAGCCACAACCCGAAGTCTTGAATTGGCGGCGACTCCCCCTGCGATGACCAAGCTTTCCATTCCCTCTGATTTGGCTGCCGCTAACGCTTTCGAAATCAAAACGTCTACGACGGCCTCTTGGAATGATGCGGCAACATCGGCAACTTTAGCGGCGGGGACTTTCTGTAGATAACGTGAAACTGCAGTTTTGAGTCCAGAGAATGAAAAATCGTAGAGATGATCTGAGCCACTGGTTAGGCCTCGTGGAAAATCAATAGCCTGCGCATCGCCTTCCTTTGCAACTCGATCAATTGCTGGCCCACCTGGAAAGTCTAATTTTAAAATACGTGCAATTTTATCGAATGCTTCACCAGCAGCATCATCAAGTGTTGAACCGATAACTTTTACATCAGAAGCATAATGTGACACTTTCAATATTGAACTATGCCCACCACTTACTAGTAACCCAATTGCTGGATTGAGATGGTGTTCTGAATTTAGTGCGTCTACCGCAAGGTGAGCAGATAAGTGATTAACGCCGTATAGCGGTTTATTTAAAGCCAGTGACAATCCCGAAGCTGAACTTACGCCAACTAAAAGCGCCCCAATGAGCCCTGGACCAGCGGTCACACCAAATGCATCGATGTCAGCGAGTGAAACTTTTGCTTCTGCTAGTGCCCGATTCAGTACCGAATGTATTGCCTCTAAATGTGCCCGACTTGCGATTTCTGGAACGACGCCACCAAAGCGGGCATGTTCCTCAACACTCGATGAAATTACATTAGCAAGAAGATTGCGGCCACGAACGATACCTACTGCAGTTTCATCACATGAAGTTTCTATTCCTAAAACAAGTGGCTGGCTCATCATAAATCCTTACGCATTACTAAAGCCGATAGCCCTGGTCCGTAATAATCTTTACGAGTATTTAGCGGATAGAAACCATTGGAAGTGTACAAAGGTTGTGCGGCGTCATTTCCAATCCGCACTTCCAGCATGATGGCCTCAACTTTTTGGTTGCGCGACCAATCTATTAGCCGCTTTAAGAATTCTCTACCTATTCCGTGGCGTCGATATTTTTCATCAACTGTGATTGTAAGAATATCTGTGACATCACCCGTAAGCATTGTTCCGCAATAGCCAACAACTACCCCAGCTTTTTCGGCTACTAGGTAATACCGACCTGCGCCGGCTAACTCTTCTCTAAATTGTTCAACGCTCCAAGGACCTTCGCCGTTATAAATAGATTTTTCAAGAGCAACGACTGTAATCAGATCCAGTGCGTTCATCGGGCGAAACGTAACACCGTCAGGAATTGGATAGGCATCTGGCCTACGAACATAGATTGGCTCGCGCACATCTCCACTAACTGCTGGCATAAATTGTGCTGATGGATAAAGGTCGCCTTCTTTATGAATCGGTGAAGTAAACCGCTCAAGAACTTGGCGCAGCGCCACATTAGGTTCAGTTACACGAACTCCATCAATATATTGAGCCCAGAAGAATTCTTTCCGGCGTGCGTCTACTGCAATAATAAAATCTGGCTCATTCACCTGTGCTGCCATTGAGTCAAGCGAGCAAATACCTCGCCAAGGAATATTTCTGGCAAATGCAAAGGACTGCCCAAAAACAATTCCTACCCGTAACCCCGTGAACGGACCTGGGCCCATGCCAATAACAACTTCATCAATTGAGTTTTCAACTTCGAGGAGTTGTGAAACTAGACGCGGCAATATCTCACCATGTGCAATGGGATCATCGTGGTGTAGTGCAAGCAGAACATTTTCATCTTGGACAAGTGCAACGGTGGTTCTCGTTGTTGAGGTATCGATGGCAAGAACTGTGCTCATGAAGTGAATCCAGACCAACGCTGCCCGTGTGGAATAAACGTTAAAATTCTTTCATCATCGGCCTCGCCAAACTCCAGCTTTATTTCCAAATATTCGTCAGCAATTCTTTCTACAAAACCATCGCCCCACTCAATAATGGTTATCGAATCTTGGCTCTGGCTCTCTAAATCTAAATCGTCAAACAGCGCCCAAGGTTCGCCCACTAATCGATAAGCATCGACATGAATCAGAGGGATTGCTCCAGGGTAAATTCGTGAAATAACAAATGTTGGTGAGGTCACTCCGGTTATTCCAAGAGCCTGAGCAATTCCTTGAACCAAACTAGTTTTGCCAGCCCCTAGAGTCCCATTCAAAAGCAGAATATCGCCACGATGGAGTTTTTCGCCAAGTTCGAAGCCCACTCCATACATTGCTTCCAGAGAGTCCACTTTTGTCGGCACTAGGCAAGGTTACCCGGAACATGAAAAAGGGCCCCAGTTGCCTGGAGCCCTTTCACTATTTACCAGTATTCAATCAGTCCTGCTGATAGAACTTAGGAAGAGCTGGTTCGAATTTTGCATCCACAATCGAGCCACCCATTCTGCGAACGGTTGTCTTGATAGTTTGAGGATTTGGGAGAACACCGGTTGTTGCTGCCGAAGCCAACATATCTGCTACACCGATAAATTGCTTAACGGTGAAGTTACAGTGATTTGTCCCGTTTGCTGCAGCCCCAGAAGTATCTGGGGCACCAGTGGCATCAAACTTCGAGTAGTGATTTGGTGTTACACCCCAAATCGAAGTCAAAGCATTAACTGGACGCTTTACTTTCGCCTTCATCGCCGCTGCCTTCGCTGCTGCATATTGATCGGCATATTGATTCGCAAGCCATTGAGATGCGCCTGCTGGGGTAATTGGGTCCGCTACGCCAACCATTGTGATGGTTGGAACGTTGATGACACCCTTGTATGAAGCAAGAGCCCGCATTTTCGCAACCGATACTGGATCTGCCGAAGCGCGAGGTGCTGCTGCAAGATATGCAAGCATTCCTGCTGTTGCAGTAGCGCCTGACAGCCCTGAGCTGAATACAGCCTTTTCACTTTCAACACGAGCTGCATAATCAGTCTTTGTGTTATCGAAGATTGTTCCGCCAGCTTGTAGCTCTACATCTGCTGTAGCAAGTACTGCTAAAACTGCGGCGCTTGCTCCATTTTCAAGAATTGCAAGTGCTGGTGAGCCAGCAAGAGCAAAGTTGGTGTAGGCAGATGAGTTCGGTGAACCTGGACCAGTGCTTCCATCAAAGTGAGCGCTTTGAGTTGGAACTCCAGCTATTAAACCGACAAGAAGAAGAGCAGAGCGAGGAGGAATTGCACCAAGCATTGTCTTCACTGCCGCAGGAGTTTTTGATGGCCAAACGCCGGTAGCAATTGATGACTTTAATTCAGTGAGAAGCGCTACAACACGACCAAGATCCTGCAGCGATTCAGTTGGATTCTTATAATTTCCGCCTTGAATTGAAGGATCAAAGAATGTCTTAAGACCCCAGAGGAAATCTCCAGCCATTGTTAGCTCGGCTTCTACTTGGCTCGTTGCCACACAAAGAGGTGCAGCTGCTGAAATAAGTTCTGGATGCTTTTCAGCCAGTACTTGCGTCATGAAGCCACCAAGTGATTCTCCCCATGCGACAACATGTGTTGTCTTTGGGAATTGAGTTTTGAAAGTTGAAATCAATTCAACATCTGTCGCAACTCCAGAGTCAGCATTCCAGCCTTGGCGAGCAAAGCCAGAACCGAATACTGCATAACCATGGCTAAGCAAATATTTGATAACTGAAGTATCTGAGCCAACAACAGGCCCTGGTTGAGGCGTATTCAAAACTGCTGGATATCCAAGCGCTGGAAGAGCCACGTTGTAGCGATATCCGTGCGAATAAAGGAATGCAGTTCCGTTAAAATTTCCTGGAACTTGCATTACATATGGAGCACCGTCGCTTGTTGCGCCTTGGCAAGAAGTGACAGGTCCGACTGCGCAGGCAGGAGCTGCTTGCGCTGCTGTTGGTGCGAGATTAATTGCAAAAGAAGAAAGAGCAATCGCTCCAACTACTGCAATTTTCTTAGTCCATTTAGTGTGAGTAGTCATTAGTTAGTTGGCAATCCCTTCGCTGGCATCGCCGGACGAGTAATCGCAGATTTAACGACTGCCCCCGTTGATGAATCTGTTGTGTACAAGACATACTTTCCGGCTCCGTCAACAGGAGTCTGGGATCCGTCGGCAGCTAAACGACCAAACCAATATCCGTTGTATCCAACGTGACTTGTCTTAGACCAACCCAGCGGAGCAAAACCTGCGCTAGCAAACTTTGAACCTGAAGTATTAAGCGCTGCCATAAGCTTTGCGCGAGTTGGGTTTGAACCCGCTGCACGTAGAGCTTGTACGGTAAGCATTCCTGCATTCATTCCAACTAAAACGTTGGTATCGAAAGTTACGCCCTTGTTGTACTTGGCGTTAATCTCTTGGAACTGCTTTACATATTCGTCATTAGTATCTGCAGCTGCAGGTAGGAATGAAGCGGCAATTGCGCCATTGAGTAATGGTAGAGCTGCTGGAACAAGAGTCTTAATTGTTGTTGGGTCTGCACCTACAGAGCCAAGAATCCACTGAATTTTTCCAGCGAGTCCTGCTTTGTATGCGCCACCGAGAGCTGCAGCTGTTGCCGTTGATACACCAAATACGACTGCTGTATCTGCACCAGAGGCAACAATGCCTGTAATCCACTTACCAACAACCGTTGGATCAGCTTGAGATCCCGAAGCATAAGGAATCTTTGCTACGAATGTCGTTCCTGCTTGTGTGAACCCAGCAAGCGCATCAATTCCAAAGTCATCGTCCTGATAGATAAGTGCAACTTTCTTGCCTGCAAATTTATCTGCAAGGTATCCGCCAATTGCCTTGGCTTCCATAAAGTAAGAAGGGAAAAGCGCATATGTGGTTGGATACTTTTTGGTGTTAGCGAATCCGCTAAACCCTGTGTTAACAAATAGGCGAGGAACGCCTTTATCGTTGACAAACTTAGTGGTTGCTTCATTGTTAGCGGTTCCTAGCGTGCCAACAAGAGCGAAAACCTTATCCTTCAAAATCAAATCGTTAGTGACCGACTTTGCGAGGATCGGGCTGTACTGGTCATCTTTGATTACGAGCTGAATCTTGCGGCCATTTACTCCACCGTTATCGTTTACATAATCAAAATAAGCTTTCATACCAAAAGGTACTTTGTTGTAGCCTGGAGCTGCCGCGCCAGTAAGCGGTACGGTAATTCCAAGTTTGATTGTTGAAGATGTAATTCCAGTTTCAGAACGTGGAGAAAAGGCTTGCGCCGGTAGTGCGCTTACAGCGAGAGCAGCAGCAGCGGCAACAGCCACTACAAATACTCCACGCTTCGTGCTTCGATGAACGAGCATGTTGTTCCTTCCGAATGAGGGTCAGATATTGAGTAAGAGTGTTATCTGATTCGTACTTTTGGCACTATTTAGTTTTTACTTTCTTACGCATGTGAAGTTTTGGTCCGTTAGGTAAGAACATCACCGTCAAGATCAACAACACACTCGTAATGAAGCCAGGTAGGTTTGCAGTTACTTTTTCTGAGTTACCAAGATGCGTAGCTAGCGCACCCGTAACCTCAGGAATCACAACCAAAACCACCGCTCCGATAATGCTACCCGCGAGGTTACTCACTCCCGCAAGCACCGCACCAGTCACTATTGTGAAAGAAAGCGTCAATGTAAAGGCCATTGGAGCAACTAACCCTAAGAGCATTGCTAGGAGTGCTCCCCCTAAGCCAGCAAGGGCCGAACTCACCGTGAAGGCCAAAACTTTGGATTTTCCGATATTTACACCGCTTAAGGCCGCTGCGCTTGGATTTCCGCGAACAGCCCGCCATGTACGCCCATAACGACTTTGTAACAAATTCTTTATAAACCAAAGCGTACTTAAAGTGCAAAGAACACTTATCCAGAAGAACCACTTGTATTGAGTGAAGTCGCCCCCAGTTTTATTAGAAATCCATTTTGGCGCTTCACCTATATCAAAAGATAAACCTTGCTCTCCACCAAGAATATGAAATTGATTTGCAAGAGATGGTAGCCCCACTGCTAACGCCAAAGTTGTACCTGCAAGGTACGGGCCAGATAAACGTGCCGCCGCCATACCTAAAATAAAACCAGCCAATCCAGCGGCTAAGGCGCCGACAGTGAATGCAAGCAACATCGGTAAGTGCCAATACGTATAAGAAAGAACAGCTGCATAACCACCAATAGCCATCAGTGCGCCGTGTCCCAGTGAAATTTGTCCAGAATAACCCGTAAGTAAAATGATTGATGAAATCGCTATTACATAAATACCTATTTGGGCACCTTGATAAGCCCGTAATTCATCAATGTAATTACTCAAGCCAAGGAGACATAACCCTATTGCTAGAAATACGAAGGCGCTAAGTGCTTTTGATTTACGCATCGCCGCGTCCAACTTTTGATCCTAAAATTCCGCGAGGTCGTATAAATAAAACAACCATCAAAATTATAAACGCAGCCGAAAACGTAACTGAGGTGCCAACGTATTGCAAGATAAATGCAAACCCAACTCCCAGAAGTAATCCACCTAGCACAGCGCCAATTAAGCTATCCAAACCACCGATAACAGCTGCAACAAATCCTGAAACTAGAAGTAAATCTAAACTGTTCGGCGAGAGGTATGTGGTCGGAGTGACCAAAGCCCCAGCAACAGCTCCAGCTGCCCCAGCAAAGGCCCAACCAATTGTTCTGATGCTATCTACTCGTATTCCTGCAAGTCGTGAAATTTCTGGCTGGAATGATGCTGCTCGCAAAGCCAGACCTAAATTTGTGAACTTAAAAATTAATGCAAAAATCGCCATCACAATAAGAGCGCCGATAACAATAATTAAATTCTGGGGCGAAAAAGGAATAGTGTGGTGACCAATCATGTAACCCTTGCCTGAAAGAGGCGAGGTATATTGCACATACGCATTTCCCCAGATCATTCCAGTTAAGCTTCTAATCAATCCAAGTATGCCTAACGTTGCAATAACTGGCGCAATTTGTGAAACAGCGCCTTGGCGAGATCTTTTTTCTAGCGGTCTCATCAAAGCAGCATCAATAAATGCAGCAATTAGCGCTCCACCAATAATTGCAAAGGGAATTGATACCCAATAATTATGTGTCTTACTCATTACTTCGTAGCCAAGATAGGTAGAAAGAATTGCTTGGCCTGCCTGGGCAAAGTTCACTACGCGAGTCGAACGCCACACAAGAACAAGAGCTAACGCCATCAGTGAATAGATTGCGCCACTGCTTAAGCCAATAAAAAGAGTATCTAGAATCAACATTAGTACCCCAAATAAGCAGATCGAAGATTGGAGTCGTTTAATAACGATTGTGATGTGCCAGAAGCAACTAGATGCCCCACGTTTAGGATAATTCCAATATCGGCAATTTTAAGAGCGCTCATAGCGTTTTGTTCAACAAGAACAACAGTAAGTCCCAGACGAAGACGCAACTGATTAATTGCGGTAAAAATTTGTTCGATAACTAGAGGGGCTAGTCCTAACGAAGGCTCATCTAGCAGAAGTAATTTTGGTCGTGCAATAAGCGCCCTTCCAATTGCCAGCATCTGGCGTTCACCGCCGGATAAAGTATCGGCTGATTGATTGATACGTTCATGCAACCGTGGGAAAAGCTCAAATACCTCATCGGTTGCGGCTGCAACATCTTTCTTATCTTTTCTCCAAATTCCGCCAAGTGCCAGATTTTCTTTAACATTAAGTTCGGGAATAACGGATTTACCTTCTGAAACATGGACTATGCCGTCTCGAACTAGATCCTCTGGTTTTCTTTCAAGCAAAGATTGGCCAGACCAAGTTGCGATTCCATCGGATGCGGGAATGAGCCCGGACAAGGCACGTAACAGAGTGGTCTTTCCAGCACCGTTTGAGCCGATGATGGCTGCAAGCTGACCTTTTTCAACTTGGAATGAAACTTTGTTAATGGCCGAAATAGCTCCGTGGCTAACAGAAAAGTCAGATACAACAAGTCCGTTCATTTCACAGCCTCCGCGCCAAGGTAGGCAGCAATAACAGCAGGATTTTCGCGAACCTCTGCTGGGGTACCTTCTGCGATGAGCTCGCCGAAATTCAGTACATAAATACGATCGCATACATTCATAACAACATCCATATGATGCTCTACAAGCAGAATTGACGTATCGGTTTTTACGTTGTGAATCAAACCATTCATCCAGTCAATATCTTGAGTTCCCAATCCACCTGCAGGTTCATCGAGAAGTAAAATTTTTGGATCGCTCATCAGCGCACGCGCAATTGCTACTCGTTTTGTTACTGGATAAGGAAGCGAATCTGCTCGTTTATGCGCAAGAGAAGATGCGTAAACTTTTTCAAGTGCGATCGCAGCTTTCTCTTGTAAAAATTTTTCATTTGCGCCATCTAGTCCCATCGCCGCACGAATTACTGAACCTTTAGCAAACTTCTGTCCACCAACCATCACATTTTCTAGAACTGTGAGGTCCGGGAAAAGACCCACTCCTTGGAGCGTGCGAGCAATTCCCAAATCAACTAGCTGGTGACTTTTGGGCCAAGCGTGCTCCTTGTCAGCTAGAAAAAGTTGTCCGTGATCGATAGGTGCAAGACCAGTGATTGCGTTAAAAAGAGTTGTCTTGCCGGCACCATTTGGGCCGATCAGCCCAACAACTTCACCAGGATGTAATGCAATATCTAGATGTGAAAGGGCAGTTAAGCCGCCGAATTTTACAGTGAGGTCTGAGATCGACAGCAAAGACGACCCCACAATAATCCCCCATCAACTCTGATTTCTTTGGTTAGTTTAGATAGATTCTTTGTACTCGGGAAGCAATTCGGGTCACAATTTCATAATTAATTGTGTGTGCGGCTTCCGCCCATTCATCAATCGTGTAACTCTCTGCCCCAAATACAGTGACATACTCCCCCGCTTTGGCTTGAGTTTCAGCGCCGAGATTAACGACACATTGATCCATTGAAACGCGGCCCACAAGAGGTGCTCGTTTTCCATGAATCCAAACTCCAGCCTTAGCACTAGTATTTCTTGGAATTCCATCTGAGTATCCCAGAACCACTATTCCAAGGTATGCATCGGTTTCCAGAATAGAAGTGCCCCCGTAGCCAACAGCGGAACCTTTTGGTGCAAGCTTTACTAAACTCAATTTAGCTTTTAGCGTCATGGCCGGTTTTAGTGCAAAATTTTTCGCATCGCCAAGTGTCGCGATGTCTGGGCTTAATCCATACATAGCAATTCCTAAACGAACCATTGATCGATGAGCTTGCGGAAATGCAAGAGTTGCAGCCGAATTAGAAAGATGAACAATTTCAGGAGTGATTCCCGATGATTTTAATTCTGAAAGATATCGCTCAAATTCTTGAATTTGATTTTCAGTTGCCGGCGAATCGGGTTCATCAGCGCGAGCAAAGTGTGTCCAAAGCCCGACAATGTGTAACTCATCTTTATGAGATGCAAGCTGCGTTAAAAATTCTTTCCAATCGCCTAAGAACCCTCCGCGGCGCATGCCCGTGTCTACTTCGATATGAACACGTGGCTTTACACCTGCAATCTTGCCGGCATTCAAAATTTCTTGAAGTACTTCAAGTGATGAGATAGAAAGGTCAATATCGTTTTTTAAAGCAGCGAGAAAATCTTCTCCTGGAGGAGTGAGCCAAGCGATTGTTGGCGCAGTGATTCCTGCTTTACGAATGGTGAGCGCTTCTTCAAGAAGTGCTACTCCAAGCCATGTGGCGCCAGCATCAAGCGCCCTTTGTGAAACTGGAATAAGTCCATGTCCGTATGCATCTGCTTTAACCACAGCGAGAATTTCAGCACTTGTTGTGGCTTTAATAGTTGCCACATTAGATGCGATAGCAGCTAAATCAATTTCTACATAGGCTCTAGCTGACAAGTGAGTCATTATTGATTCTCCACAATCACCATGGCCGATGCAATTCCTGCATCATGTGACAAAGTTAGATGTACTTTTTTTCCTGCCACTCTTTCGGCAATCTTGCCACTAAAAAGAAAGACAGGTCGTCCGCTCTCTTCATTAGTAACTTCGCACTCATGCCAAGGAAATACATACCTAGCATTTAGTGCTTTTGCGAGAGCTTCTTTAGCTGCAAAGCGAGCTGCGAGGGAAGCAACCGGAAGAACGGCTTCGTGCTCGGTAAAAAGTTTAGCCCGAAGGGCCGGTGTGCGCTCAAGAGATTCCTGGAACCGATCAATATCGACCACATCTATTCCAATTCCCTCAATCATGCAACTAGCCTAATCATGAAGGCTGTTTTGCAGAAGGAACTGCTCGGTCGACTGCAATGACAAATACCAAGAGCGAACCTCCGAGAAGAGTTCCGCCTAATAAATCTGAGAACCAATGTGTGTCGCGAATTAAGGAGACGGTACAGACCGCTGCCGTTATTAGCCCAACTAACCAATCAAGGCGCATTCCAACAAACGGTTCCTTATGGGTATACCTAAATATTAGATATGCCAAAAGCCCCCACGAGAGCAGAGCATTAGCTGCGTGGCCACTTGGGTAAGACAAGCCAGTCGTATGTAAAAGATCATTTGCCAAACGAGGCTTCACTCTGTGAAAGGCAAGCTTGGACAATCCAACAACACCGTTCAAAAGTAGAAGCGAGAAGACCGAAAGATTAAATGGCCGAAATGATTTAAAACGCCAACCAATCAGCGCTGCTGAAATAAGTAGGACCGTTGCAGTGAATCCACGAAGTCCCATGTCATCAATTGCAAGAAGTATGTGACTAGAGGTTCCCCGAAACGTGTGGTGCTTTACATGTTTAACCCAACGATCAAATTGATAGAGATAACCCTTGGCAAGTACTTGCTGCGTGACAATAAGGAAACCAAGAAAGAGCCAGATTGAGCCACGAACGGCTTTCCACATTTCGGCTTTTCGTTCAAGGGAAAGTTTGTCAAACATTATTCAACCGTTACAGATTTTGCCAAGTTTCGTGGTTGATCAACATCATTGCCTCGAGCAACAGCCATCTCGTACGCGATAACTTGAAGTGGAACTACGGCTAATACTGGTTGTAAGAATTCATTAGTGCGTGGGATGCGAATATTGTGTGTTGCTGCGGGAAGATCTTCATCTCCAATTGCGATCACTATCGCGCCCCTAGCTTTAACTTCCTGAACGTTGCTAGCCATCTTCTCGTGCAACAACGAATGAGCGGTCGGCATCACAGCGATAACAGGAGTTCCTTGATCGATGAGTGCGATTGGGCCGTGTTTTAATTCTCCGCCAGCGAAACCTTCGGCATGCATATAAGCCAATTCCTTTAATTTAAGTGCACCTTCAAGAGCGGTTGGATATCCAACGTGGCGTCCAAGAAATAGCACTGATGTAGCATCTTTAAACTGGCGAGTTAGCGCACGTAATGGTTCAACTGTTTCCAGGACTTGCTCAATTTTTCCTGGCAATTCTGCAATTTCCTGGGCAATCTCTTGGTCCAACTCTTGCGAGAGAGTTCCACGAACCCGTCCCATATGTAGTGCAATTAAATACATAGCGACTAGTTGAGTGAGGAATGCTTTAGTCGAAGCAACGGCAATTTCTGGACCAGCATGGGTGTACAGCACCGCATCAGATTCTCGAGGTATTGTCGATCCGTTGGTGTTGCAGACGGCGAAAATTTGAGCGCCGTGTGATTTTGCATAGCGAAGTGCCATCAGCGTATCCATCGTCTCTCCTGATTGAGAGATTGGGATGACAAGGGTATTTTTATCAATGCTGGGTTCGCGATATCGATATTCGGAAGCTAATTCAACATCTACTGAGACATTTGCCCATCGCTCGATGGCATATTTACCAACTAGCCCCGCATGAAATGCAGTACCGCAGGCGATGATGACAACTTTTGTAATTGCTTTGAAATCAAGACCAGCAGTTATGTCCTCAGATAAACCATGTGTGCGGCCAATCAAAGTATCTGCAACCGCCTTTGGTTGTTCATATATTTCTTTCAACATAAAGTGTGAAAATCCACCACGCTCGGCTGCGGAGGCATCCCAAGAAATTTCATATTCCTTCGGTGGCAGCTCCACGCCATCTAGATTTGTTATGTGAATTGACGTTGGAGTGATATCAACAACTTCATCTTGACCTAATTCAAGCGCGCGCTTTGTGTACGAAATAAAAGCAGAAACGTCAGAAGCCAGGAAATTTTCACCATCTCCAACGCCAACGACAAGTGGTGAATTTCTACGAGCTCCAACTATGCGGTTAGGTTCATCTGAATGTATAGCAAGCAGTGTGAAAGAACCTCTTAGCTCTTTACAAACTTCGCGCATTGCCGCAGCAAGATCCCCGCCATGCTTCTTTCGCGCATCGCTCAATAGATGTACAACAGACTCGGTATCGGTTTCTGATGTAAAAACATGTCCACGTTTATCGAGCTCGGCTCGTAGTTCTATATAGTTTTCGATAATTCCATTGTGAATGAGGGCAAGTTTCCCGTCATTATCAAGATGTGGGTGAGCGTTTATATCTGTCGGTCCACCATGAGTTGCCCAGCGAGTATGGCCAATTCCACTATGAGATTTTGGAACTGAATCGCCCAAAATACTTTCAAGATTTCCAAGTTTGCCTGCGCGCTTTTCAACCCAAAGTGGCGTCCCCGGCGTTGTAGAAAGTGCGATGCCAGCTGAGTCATAGCCGCGATATTCAAGACGCCTAAGACCTTCAAGAACGGGAGATAGAGCTTCGGACTTACCGGTGTAACCGACAATTCCGCACATTTATCTACCCTCTAACTCTTGTGACAACTTACTTAAGTTCAGATTGTACTAGAGAGGCAATCTCACTCGTGATTTTATCGGCCACTTCATTGCTTTCTGCCTCTACCATGACGCGGACAAGTGCTTCGGTTCCAGAAGCACGAACAAGAATTCGACCGCTCTTACCTAGTACTGCTTCATGGCGTTTAATCTCATTTGATATCACGGTAGAACTTGCAAGATTCTCTTTTTTCACACCTTCTACATTGATCAAGGATTGTGGGAAGCGCTTCATGACATGTGAAAGTTCTTTGAGGCTCTTACCGGTAGAAACCACGGCTTGCATTAATTGAAGGGCAGTCAAAATTCCATCGCCTGTATTTGCAAAATCTCTCATGATTACGTGGCCTGATTGCTCCCCGCCAAGTGCGTAATCTTGAGCAATCATTTGTTCTAGGACGTAACGATCTCCAACTGCGGTCGTAGGCACGTTAATTCCAAGTGACTCCATCGCTCTCATAAATCCAAGGTTGCTCATCACAGTTGCAACTACTGTGTCTTTCTTAAGTCGGCCTTGCTCTTTCCACGAGGAGGCAAGAATGGCCATAATGAAATCTCCATCGATGAGATTACCTTCATGATCTACTGCTAAGCAGCGATCGGCGTCACCATCGTGAGCAATACCTAAATCTGCGCCAACTTCTTTAACCTTTGCAATCAAGCTCTCCATATGTGTGGAGCCACAATTTTCATTAATGTTAAGTCCAGAAGGTGTCGCGTGGATTGCAGTGACATGTGCGCCAGCTCGAATATAAGTTTTAGGCGCAACGCGCGATGCGGCTCCGTTTGCGCAATCAACAACAATCTTTAAACCGGTAAGAGGTGTTGAAAGAGAAGATAACAAGTGGAATATGTAGCGCTCTTGAGCACTTTCATCGAGAATAACGCGACCAACGTCTGCGCCAACTGGGCGTTCCCACACTTCTTTAAGGCGGGCTTCAATGGCTGCTTCGAGAGCATCATCTAACTTACTTCCGCCTTTTGCAAAAAACTTAATTCCATTATCTGGCATTGGATTGTGCGAAGCGCTCAGCATTACTCCAAGGTCCGCTCCACTTTCAGCAACAAGGTGAGCGATAGCGGGGGTTGGTAGTACGCCAACACGTAAAACATCTATACCGGCGCTAGCTAAGCCTGCAACAACGGCAGCTTCAAGGAATTCACCAGATGCGCGCGAATCTTGGCCAACTATTGCCTTTGGGCGATGCCCGCGAAATTCGCCTTTTTCACTAAGTACATGCGCGGCAGCAACCGCAAGATCGAGTGCTAATTCAGCAGTGAGATCACGATTGGCTAGCCCTCTAACACCATCTGTGCCGAAGAGGGCCATTTAATATTCCTAGTAGTAACTGGAAACCAATAAGAAGCGAATTAACGCTTGCTGTATTGAGAACGCTTACGAGCTTTCTTCAGACCGTACTTCTTGCGCTCAATAACGCGTGGGTCACGAGTAAGGAATCCAGCCTTTTTAAGAGAAGGACGGTTTGCATCGCGATCAATTTCATTAAGGGCACGAGCAACGCCAAGGCGAAGTGCTCCAGCCTGGCCAGAAGTTCCACCACCGTTGATGCGAGCAACTACGTCATAACCATTTTCTGCACCAACTGTGCGGAAAGGCTCTGACACTAATTGTTGGTGAACTTTATTTGGGAAATAATTTTCAAGTGTCTTTCCATTTACAATCCACTTGCCTGAGCCTGGGATAAGGCGAACGCGGGCAACGGCTTCTTTACGACGGCCTGTTCCTCCACCTGGTGCCTTGATTGCTGCGCGGTTAGTTGCGGCAGCTGGTGTGCTCGTGGAGTATGAAGTAGGAGCTTCTTCGGCTTCAAAATCTACTTGTGTATCGAAGTCAGACATTTTTATATAGCTCCTATTACTTCTTAGTCACTTGGGAAACTTGAGTTAATTCATAAACTGAAGGGTTCTGCGCAGCATGTGGATGTGAAGGACCTGCATAGACCTTTAGCTTTGTACCGATTGAACGGCCAATTTTATTCTTAGGGATCATTCCAAGAATTGCTTTTTCAACAACACGTGTTGGATCTTGATTGATCAAGTCTGCATAAACAACAGAAGTCATACCACCTGGGAAACCAGAGTGATGGTGTGCAAACTTTTGGTTTGCTTTCTGTCCTGTAAGTGCAATCTTCTCTGCATTGATGATGATGACAAAGTCACCCATATCCATGTGTGGTGCAAACGTTGTCTTGTGCTTACCGCGAAGAATCGCAGCAGCATGACTGGCAAGACGCCCTAGGACAATTCCTTCAGCATCAATGACATGCCACTTGCGGGCTGTGGCTTGGTCACCTGCGGTAGGTGTGTATGTGCGCACGAGGTCTCACTTTCCTAAATAAATGCTTTTTCAAACATATTGATTAGCCCCTCAGAAACAGCTAACGGGCAGAGGAGTAGGTTACTAAGACACGCCGGTCGGGGTCAAAACGAGGAAAGGGGGCAGAAAATCACTTCTTTTTGAGCGTAAAACCCTTAGGACAGAGTGGCTTTTTAGCCTTCACAATCTTTGTGACATTTGCCTTTACGCACGTGATCGATTTAATGATGACGCTAGCGCCCATTTTTAGAGGTAAAAGAGTCGAAGCGGCTGGAGTTGGCTTGGGTGTTGGCTTTGCGGTTGGCTTTATGGCTGGCTTTGGCGAACGTGTTCGCGTGGGTTGAGCCGTGCGATTTGAATCATCACTTCCTTCTCCCCCTTCGTGCTCATAACCTTCATTCTCATCATCGCCGCCCATTTGAGGTACTTGTGGAATAAGTACTGAAGTAGAAGGAGTGGAAGGAATCTGCTTCGTGAGTAACGTCCCTGCTTTACTAATGGCTGACGCCAGCGATTGCATCCACGCACTTGAAATATATGACGCTCCGGAAACTCCTTGAATTGTTGCGCTCTGCGCGCTCAGGGCTTCTTGCGTCAAAATCGGAACAGCATAAGTTGCGTATTGAGCGTTTCTACCCGATGGAGTGATCGGGGTTGTGATTGCAGTTATTTTTCCACCATCAACTGTGATTTGAACTTGAAGTGAACCACCCAGTGCATTTGGAGCTGCGTTACCTAAAAATATTTGCGCTGCGGCAAAGGATGGATCGCTCAGAGCTAATGAACCAATCGTTGCCGCGCCAAGGATGGCTTTAATATTGCTGCTCGCAATTTTCATTGGCTATTCCAGCTCCTCATCTTCTTGCTCATACAAGTCGTTCGCTAGTTGCCCGTTTGCTGGTTGCCCGATTGCCAATTGCTTGGCCTTCCATGCGAGTTCTGCGATTGCGGGAAGTTGAGCATCCTCTGGATAATCAACTTTAACCAATGTTAAACCACGACTTGGGAAAACGTATGAGTCCGATACGCGTGACTTCTCTGTGAGTACTCTGCGAATCCACCCGAGGTCATACCTTTTCTCGCCTACGCAGACTGCCGCGCCCACCAGATTGCGAACCATGTTGTATCCAAATCCATCAGCACAAACACGGGCAATGAGAAGGCCTGTCTTTTCGCGATGCCATGAAAATTCTTTTAGCGTTCGAATAGTTGTGGCATTCTCCCGCCATTTACAGAAGGCTGAAAAATCATGTGTGCCAAGCAATGAAGTGGAAGCTTGATTAAGTAGTTCTAAATCAAGTGGGCGATACCAGTCGGCTACAAAATGTCGCTCGAGTGGCGAGATAGGCCTATCCCCATCTGCGATTCTGTATTCATAATGGCGGGCCGTCGCTGAATAACGTGCATGAAAACCTGAAGGCGCAACACGCACGCTAGTAATGCGAATATCTTCATCAAGGATTCGATTGAGTTTGAATGCAAAATTTTCAATATCAACGATCTCATCTGAATCTGGAATATCAACATGAAGCACTGCCCCTGTCGCATGTACTCCAGCATCTGTGCGACCAGCCGTAACACAATCAACTTTGGCTCGGAGAATTTTCCCAATTAGTTCTTCAAGAACTCCTTGAACAGTACGGTATTCAGGTTGCTTGGCCCAGCCTTGAAAATGAGTGCCATCATAAGAAAAATTTATCTGTAAACGACGAA
>CAIVOW010000170.1 GCA_903907665.1 uncultured Actinomycetes bacterium
CGACGGCATCGACATAGCCAGCTGTTGATGCAGTCACCACAACTTTGAGGTGATAACCGCTATCACCGACAACTGGCGTGTAGCTGGTCGAATCAGAGTTTGCTATAGCGCTCCAGTTAGTACTTCCGTCAAGTGACTTATTCCACTGGTAATGCAATGCTGGTGAGGCTGGTATCCAGTTTCCACTTGGTGTTGCAGTAATAGGGCTACCTACTGTGTGTGTCTCAGAGAGCGCGTATGTTGGTGTCGAGATAAATAGCGCAAGAGTTGACACATTCACACGCTTGCTTTCATCTGAATCTTTGTATTGCTTGTCATTGCCCGCAGCCATCACTAAGACGCGGTATCGAGTATTGGCACTTAAGCCATCGATCTGGCTACCTGAAATGAAATTCTTATGTACCGGTCCAATGACCGCTTCTGAAGTAGCGCTGGAAACTTTAACCGTATAGGAGGATGCATGATCCACTGAGTCGAAGGTGACTGAAATAGCCGTTGCTGAAACGGGAGTCGCCGCAAGATGTGCGGGAGTTGGCAGTTTGATTGAAGCTGCAGCTGCGCTTGTATTTGTTGCGATAACACCTGTTGTAAGAACTATCGATATTGCAAGAACAGGAGCCAACGCATGCAGCAATTTTGAATTTTTCACATTCATCGAAATCTACCTCTCCGTAGATCACTCCCCGAAGGGACAGAGGCCGAGCCATTCGACGCCTGCGAAAAAGAGGTAGTCACGTCTCAAAATTTCAAGAAGAGAATTATGTGGGTTTTATCCCAGATTTAACAACCCCAAAAACCAGGTATTTTGAGATAAATCGAAGAAAAGATTTGGTCTCATTTAAGAAAGACTGGTCTTAATTGAGCGGGTATCAGATGAAAAGCTCCCCGAATTGGACTCGAACCAATAACATCCCGATTAACAGTCGGGTGCTCTGCCAATTGAGCTATCGGGGATTGTGCTTGCGAATACTACTAAATCAAATCCCCTATCGCCAATTCCTTTTGAACTCGCTTTGTGGCCTCTAAAGCCACTAGTTCAGTGAACATTTTGGTGTATTCAGCCTCATTTTCAACAGGATTGAGGCGCTGAAGTGTCGACTTAATCTCAGCTATTTGGCGACTGATTGCAACTTCTCGAAGACGAGCAAAGATGCTGACAACGTATCTGTCGCTAACTTCACCAGTTGTGCGGATTGGTTCGACAGTAAGTTCAGTAATCAAGTAACGATAATCATCAGGAGCAACTTCAATTAACTTTGCAGTATCTCCATCACCTTGATCAATTGCATCTCTTAGGGCTGCATAAGGTGGAAAGGTAAATGCATGTGGTTCAAGTGATTCCCAGTCCGCAATCATTTCTGGAACTTGCAGCTTTGCTTTCAATACTTCGCGCTCAAGCATCAGCAATGGATCTTTGAGATTGACTTGCGAAGCAGGCTGATCTGGAAGTGGCGTATTACTTTTCCCAGCAACGCGCTTCACGGCTTGCGACACTGTATCTGTATCCATTCCAAGCCATCCAGCTAGTGAGCGAATGTATTCAGGGCGCAGTGAGGCATCCTTAATTTTTCCGATAAGTGGCGCCACTTGATTGAGCGCTGTAACGCGACCTTCCGGGTTGGCTGTGTCGTAATTCTTGATGACCGATTTAATAGCAAATTCGAAAAGTGGAACACGGCGTGCGATGAGGTCGCGGACGGCTTCATCTCCCCCGCTTTGACGAAGCTCATTAGGGTCCATTCCATTGCTAGCAACTGCAACAAAGGTTTGAGCGACAAACTTTTGATCATCATCAAATGCTCGTAACGCCGCCTTTTGTCCTGCGGCATCACCATCAAAAGTAAAAATGACTTCCCCGCGAAATGCATCATCATCCATCAGCAGTCTGCGAATCACGCGGATGTGTTCATCTCCAAATGCCGTTCCGCATGTGGCAACGGCGGTGGTGACTCCTGCAAGGTGGGCGGCCATGACGTCGGTGTATCCCTCGACGATAACAACTTGACGCTTCTTGGCAATTTCTTTCTTGGCAACGTCTAGTCCATAAAGTAGTTGACTCTTTTTATAGAGGGGGGTTTCAGAAGTATTGAGGTACTTAGGCCCTTGATCTACATCATCGCCAGCTAGCTTTCTTGCTCCGAATCCAACGACGTCACCTGAAATATCTTTTACTGGCCACATCACTCGATTGCGATAACGATCTATCTGGGTGCCGCGTGCACTTTCTTTAATGAGGCCAGCGGTACTCAATTCTTCTTGTGTGTAGCCAAGTGCTGTGAGATGTTTGTAGAGAGCGTCCCATTCATCGGGTGCATACCCAACTTGGAATTGATCAGCATCTGCTTTGGTAAAGCCTTTTTTCTGAATAAAATCTCGACCAATTTGCGCTGGGCCCGGTAGCCCAAGTTGTTCTTGATAGAACTTCATGGCAGCAGTATTGGCAGCAACCAAGCGCGATCTATTTACGCTGGGACGATCTGATCCTCCAGATTCGTCATAACGAAGTTGGTAACCGATTCGTTCAGCTAAGCGTTCAATAGTTTCAGTAAAAGTGATGTGATCCATCTTCATAACAAAAGCGATTACATCTCCGCCAGTTTGGCAACCAAAGCAATGGAAATAACCTTTGCTTGGAGTTACATGAAAGGAGGGCGACTTCTCATCGTGAAAAGGACATAGTCCTTTTTTCTGTCCGCCACCGGCGTTCTTGAGTTGAACGTAGTCAGCTACAACTTCATCTATAGGACTGTGGTCGCGAACGTAGGCAACGTCTTCGTCTCTAATGCGCCCGGCCATAGCAGTTATCTTACGAGGAAAACTTGGAAGATAGAGAAGTGTGAAGGGCGTAGGCACCTGGATCTGTCAGTGAAGCAACCTGATCGATGACCACGCGCAGTTTTTCACCCTCACTGGTCGCTTGGCGCCAATCTTCTAGGAAGAAAGACTCAAGGGAGATAGGGGCATGTTCGTAGACCAGGTCTACTAGCTCACGAATCAAAATATGTTGATCGCTGTAACGCTTTTGCGAAGATTCAGCTTGAAGAACGTAATAGTTCGAGAGCGCTTTCAAAATCGCAACTTCGATTTTTTGCTCGCGTGGAACAATCAAATTAGCGCGGTAGCGAGTTAAATCCCCTTCACCGAAACTATCGCGAGTCGAAGTCTCGGCGGCAAGTGCAAACCGACCTACGAGCTGACTAGAAAGGTCTTTCAATCTGGCAAGGTGGCGATGGCTTCCATCGTAAGTGACTGGCCAGCACGAAAGCTTTTGTAAATCCGAAAGAGCGCGCTCAGCCTCTTGCTCAGTCAAATCATCCATATAATCTTCAACAGCGACATCAAAAATCTGCGGCAGGTCATCGCGCAGTCTATGCAGATGGATCTGCCCGGTGACGAGCGCGTCTTCTAAATCATGTACCGAATAGGCCACATCATCAGACCAATCCATGATCTGTGCTTCCATAGATTGCTTGCCTTCAGGTGCGCCCTCTCGCATCCACGAAAATATCTCCATGTCATCGTCATATACTCCAAATTTGCGAGTATTAACTGCGCGCGGCCATGGATATTTCGTTGCTGCATCAAGTGATGCTCGAGTTAGATTAAGGCCAATTGATTTTCCGGTTTCATCAACAGTCTTTGCTTCCAAGCGAATCAATAATCGTAATGATTGGGCGTTGCCTTCAAATCCGCCGCACTCCTGGGCAATCTCGTTTAATACTTCTTCACCGTTGTGGCCAAAAGGTGGATGGCCGATGTCGTGAGCTAAACATGCACCTTCCATTAAATCTGGATCAGCACCTAACGCTTCACCAAGTTCACGGCCAACTTGTGCACATTCCAGGGAATGCGACAGTCGAGTGCGCGGAAAATCTGTTTGCCACGGAACAGCGACTTGAGTCTTTGCAGCCAGGCGACGTAGGGCCCATGAATGAATAATGCGGGCGCGATCGCGCGCAAACTCAGTGCGACCACCACGCTTAGCTGGTTCATCCTGGAAGCGTGCACGATCGATATCCGTATAACCGGTGCGCTCATGTGCGGGGCGAAGAACCATAGTGGGGATATTCTAATTGTTTTCTAATTGTTTAAAATGGACTAATTCTTATTCTGGTCACTTAGATGAATTCCAAAGCGCCCAGCAGTTTTATACGCCAAATACGCTCCAGTTTCCCGAGCGATGTAGTGCCAGCCAGTCTTTTGGGCAGTTGCCGGCCCAGTTTTAGAAGGTGAACAGGTTGCCTTCACTCCCAGGTCGGTGGCCATCGCGATAGTCCTGTAGCAATGATAAGCATCGGTCACGATGATGACGCTGGTATACCCTTTTGCTTTCATCACATCGACATATGCAATCGTGCTACTCAATGTGTCTTTACCAAGATTGACCGCGTTGAGAACAGATTTAGGTATCTGTCCTTTTGCTAGCGCCTTCACACTTGCTTGTGCCTCAGTCCAGAGATCACCTTTTTGATTTGCACCGACTGTCAAAATTCGAGGGGCATAACCTTCCTTGTATAGCCTTTTTGCTTCATCAATACGAGCCTGCAATATTGGAGTGGGAATTCCATTATTTTGCGCCGCTCCCATAATCACAATCGCATCACTCTTAGTTGGAACCGCACTATGTCCAGTGTTATAGACCTGAAGTGCAACGTATGCGGGAATCAAGAGAATAACTAATAACACTAATGAAATAATTTTACGTATCCACGCAAAGGGATTCAATATTCCAAACATTAGCCGCCCGAAACAGAATCGTCGATGGTAATCGTTGCGTATTCATCTGGATCATTGAGCCAGCCATCTGGAAGTGAAGGTGGGCGGCCATGCGAGCGGCGACCACGTGGTGCTTCTGAAACAGCTGTTGGATAAGGCTGATCTTCAAGTCGGGAGGTAAGCCATTCCAACTCTCCATAGCTTGCAACCATTCCAAGACCCGAGCGCACTTCGCGCGGAACGGTGAAACCCTTGAGATACCAGGCCATATGTTTGCGAAGATCGCGCATCGCACGTCCTTCGGATTCAAAAAAATTGATTAGTAATTGACCGTGACGGCGCATTACATCGCGCACTTCAAACAAAGTGGGTTCAGCTCGCTCAAAATCAACGCTCTTCTCATTTTCAAAAGCTCTAACTAAATCCGCAAATAACCACGGCCGACCTAGACATCCGCGGCCAACAACAACGCCAGCGCAACCAGTTTCTTCCATCATCCGGCGACCATCTTGGCCGCTCCAAATATCTCCGTTGCCAAGAACAGGTACGCCAGTTGGTCGCAAATGTTCAACCAATTCTGAAATCTTGGACCAATCTGCCTGTCCGTCATACATCTGCTGCGCCGTGCGTGCATGCAAAGCTACCCACGCAACACCGGCGTCGGCCGCACTCTTTGCCGCTTCAAGATACGTTTCGTGGTCGCTATCGATTCCCACGCGCATCTTTACAGTGATTGGAACGCCATAGGGTTTTGCATTGGCCACTGCAGATTCCACGATGGCACTAAAGATTTTGCGCTTGTAGGGAAGTGCTGCTCCCCCGCCTTTGCGAGTTACTTTTGGAACAGGGCAACCAAAGTTCATATCAATGTGGTCGGCAAGATTTTCTTCACAGAGCATCTTTACTGCCATACCAATAACGGTTGGATCGACGCCGTACAACTGAACTGAACGAGGAGTTTCACCCACCCCAGGAGTAATCAAACGCATCGTCTCAGGATGCCGCTCAATCAGCGCGCGAGCAGTCACCATCTCAGATACGAATAGACCTGCGCCTTGCTCACGACAGAGGGTGCGGAATGCAGAGTTTGTAATTCCTGCCATAGGGGCCAGAACAACGGGTGCATCTAAGACCACCTCGTTGTTTTCAAAATTCCCATTTGCAATGGGTAAACGAAGTGGCGAAACTTTAGTTAACACCCGAGTAATCGTGGCGCGAGCCACGCTAAAACGCTGTCGATTCCGATGCGCTCTTGCGCCATAGTGTCACGATCGCGAATAGTCACTGCATTATCTTCCAACGTCTCAAAGTCAACGGTGATGCAATAAGGCGTACCGATTTCATCTTGACGGCGATAGCGACGACCAATTGCGCCGGCATCATCAAAATCAATATTCCAATTCTTGCGAAGTTCCATCGCCAAATCACGCGCTTTTGGTGAGAGATCAGCGTTACGCGAAAGTGGTAAAACCGCAACTTTGATAGGAGCCAAGCGATAATCCAACTTCATAACTACTCGCTTCTCCATTTCACCCTTTGCATTTGGAGCTTCATCTTCGGTGTAGGCATCCATCATAAAAGTAAGTGCGCAACGATCGACACCGGCCGCAGGTTCAATGACAAAAGGAACCCATCGTTCATTCTTCTCTTGATCAAACCACGATAAATCTTTGCCCGAAGCTTTGGAGTGCGCTTTCAAATCAAAGTCAGTACGCGATGCAATACCTTCAAGTTCGCCCCACTCAGTTCCATTGAATTCAAATTTGTACTCAATATCGACTGTGCGCTTTGAATAATGGGATAACTTTTCTTTTGGATGTTCAAATAACCGCAAACGATCTGGGTTGATGCCGAGCTCTTTGTACCAAGCCAACCGAGTATCGATCCAATACTGATGCCAATCCTCGTCGGTGCCTGGAACAACAAAGAATTCCATCTCCATCTGTTCAAATTCGCGAGTACGGAAAATGAAATTTCCTGGCGTGATTTCATTACGGAAAGATTTTCCAATTTGGCCAATACCAAATGGTGGCTTCTTGCGAGAAGTAGCTGCAACGTTTTCAAAGTTGATAAAGATTCCTTGAGCAGTTTCTGGACGCAAATAAGCTAGCCCTGATTCATCTTCTACTGCGCCAAGATATGTCTTGAGCAGCCCAGAAAATTGTTTAGGTTGTGTGAATTTTCCTTTGTTGCCGCAGTTAGGGCAATTGATTTCACTCATTGAAGCAGGGGCTTTTCCATGCTTTGCTTCATAGCTCTCTTCCAAATGATCAGCGCGATAACGCTTATGACACTCGGTGCACTCGGTCAACGGATCTGTAAAGGTTTCGATGTGGCCAGATGCCTGCCAAACTTCACGAGCTAGAATCACGCACGAGTCCAAACCAACGACATCCTCGCGGCCCTGAACCATGTACTTCCACCACTGACGCTTCACATTGTTTTTTAGTTCCACGCCAAGTGGACCGTAATCCCATGATGCGCGTAAGCCGCCATAAATTTCTGAGGACGGGTAGACAAACCCACGTCGTTTGGCGAGTTGAACAATTGTTTCTAAACGATCTGCGGCCATGATTACTCTTTTCTACCCGGCTGGCTGTCGGCTTTTTTGACTAAAAGTCCTTGCTGGTCGCAAGATGGCTAATTATAGACGCCCGATACACTTAATACATGCTCGCAATCATCCTCGCCGCTGTCACAGTGGGCGCCACCACAGTCGGTGGGCTAGTTGCGCTCAAATCTAAGGACCGCTTCCATCTCGTTCTTGGACTTTCGGCGGGATTGTTACTTGGTTTGGTTGCTTTTGATTTACTTCCAGAAGTCTTTGCAAATGCTTCACTGATGACAAATGGAAAAATCGCTGGGGTTTCGATTGCATTTCTCGTTGGCTTTTTAGCCCTTCACTTCATCGAGGAATCCTTTGGCGGTCACGAACCTGCTGATTCAGATTATGAACACGATCATTCACACTACGGAAACATTGCCGGAGGATTTGGCGCACTGGCTATGGCCCTCCACGTCTTTCTCGACGGTGCTGCGCTAGGTGTTGCATTCCATGTCAGCAATAAACTTGGCCTTGCAATCTTTTTTGCCTTGCTCGTTCACGCTTTTAGCGATGGACTCAATACAGTTGCGATGCTCAAGAAAACTGGCCATTGGACTACAGCTGCAATCTATCTACTTCTCGTTGATGCGATAGCACGTATCGGCGGAGCGGCACTTGGATCGTCCTTGCATCCATCTCCGGCCTGGCTTGCAATCTATCTAGCGCTATTTTCTGGAATCATTATTTATATCGCGACTTCTCATATTTTGCCGGAAGCGCATTCTAATCATCCATCTAAAGTTACGATGATAACCACCTTTGCTGGTGTAGCGATTATGTTTGGTGTAGTCACGCTACTTTAATAATTAGTTTACGCTTTACCGAAGCGTCTTTCTCTTTCGGCATAAATGTCAATCGCTTCTTTGAGGGTCTTGCGAGTGACATCTGGCCACAAAACATTCATAAAAACCATCTCAGCATAAACACTCTGCCACGGTAGAAAGTTTGAAGTGCGCTGCTCCCCCGATGAGCGCAGAAATAGATCCACATCACTCATGCCTGGGTTATACAAATACTTAGCGAATAGCTTTTCCGTTATCTGATCTGGCTTAATTCTTCTCTTCGCAATATCTTCAGCCAACTTGGTTGTGGCATCCACAATTTCTGCGCGGCCCCCATAGTTAACGCACATATTTAGCGTGAACTTCTTATTTTTTTTCGTCAACTCTTCGGCTTCTAACAATTCATCTCGAACGCTTTTCCATAATTTTTTCTCTTTACCGACCCAGCGAATACGTACGCCCATCTGGTGCATCTCATCACGTCGCCTGCGGATAACATCGCGATTAAATCCCATCAGGAATTTCACTTCTTCTGGGCTTCGTTTCCAGTTCTCGGTACTAAATGCATACGCACTCAGTTCCTTCACGCCATACTCGATTGCACCTTCAATAACATCAAAAAGTGCAGCCTCACCTGCTTCATGGCCTGCCGTTCGAGGAAGACCTCGTTGTTTTGCCCAGCGACCATTGCCATCCATGACCACTGCAACGTGATGCGGGATTGCGCTACTCATGTACTCAGTCTTTCAGAAATCGTTCTTTCAACCAAGGGCAGACTTCGCAATCCTCGTTCAAGATGCCACTGCAAATATGCGGCAATAAGTCCTGATGCTTCGCGTTGATGTCGAAGTTCTGACACCACAGCTAAATCCCAATCACTAGAAAGAAGTTGTTGCATTAAGGCCAGCGTCTCAACCGATGGTGTTGCAGCTGCTGAAGGTTTACATGAATCACAGACTAAGCCACCTCCCACGAGTGAGAAATATCGGTGGGGTCCGGGTTCATCACAAACTGAACAATTAACAAGCGCTGGTGCATAACCTGCAACTGCAAGGGAGCGCAATAAGAAGGCATCCAGAATCAGCGATGAGTCATAGGTTCCATACGCTAGAGCTTTTAACGCACCAACGAGTAAAAGGTATTGCTGCAAAGCGGGCTCATGCTCATGTGTAGTAAAGCGTTCTGCCGCTTCTAAAATCGCGTTAGCAATTGTCCACTTCTGATAGTCCTCAGAAAGTCGATCGCCAAAGTGTTCAATCGAAACGGCCTGTGTCACAGTGTCTAGCGACTTACCCGTATAAAGCTGAAGGTCGACATGCGACGTTGGCTCTAACTTAGCGCCCCACCTGGATTTAGTTCGGCGCACACCTTTTGCAACAGCCTTAATTCGGCCATGCTCTCGAGTAAAGAGGGTAATGATGCGATCGGCCTCGCCCAACTTTTGGGTGCGCAAGACGATTGCTTGATCGCGATAGGTGGCCACGGTCAGACCGTAGCGGGAGATTCCATTCGTAGCCCTCTATTAACGGCCGACACGACCGCCTTTAGTGAAGCAGTCGTTGTGGAAGGGTCGATACCCACGCCCCAGAAAGTCTTGCCACCAACTTCGCACTCAAGATAGGCAGCCGCTTTTGCATCGCCGCCAGCTGAAAGTGCATGCTCGTAATAATCCAAAACACGAATTGGCATATCTGGTGAGTAATCATTCAAGATAGCTATGAATGCTGCGATAGGACCATTTCCAGTGCCAACTAATTTCTGAATTTTGCCACTATCTGAAAGTTCTACTTCAAGCTTTACATCTTCATCCATATGTCCCGATTGAGCTAGACCATTTAGCTTATAGCGACCCCATTGGTTGGTCTTCGATGGCAGGTATTCATCCTCAAAAATCTTCCATAGCTCAGCAGGCAAAACTTCTCCGCCATCGGCATCTGTCTTTGCTTGCACAACTTGGCTAAATTCAATCTGCAAGCGACGCGGTAGATCTAAATGGTGTTCGGTCTTCATCAGATAGGCAACTCCGCCTTTACCTGATTGTGAATTCACGCGAATTACTGCCTCATAGGAGCGCCCAATATCTAGTGGGTCAATCGGAAGATAAGGAACTGCCCATGTTTGATCTTTAACATGTACTCCTGCAGCTTTTGCATCACGCTCGAGGTGCTCAAAGCCCTTCTTGATTGCATCTTGGTGTGAACCAGAAAATGCAGTGAAGACAAGATCTCCGCCATAGGGATGACGTTCAGGTACGCGAAGTTGGTTGCAGTATTCAACGGTGCGGCGCACCTCCTCGATATCAGAAAAATCAATGTGTGGATCCACACCTTGGCTAAACATATTTAATCCAAGAGTTACCAAGCAAACATTGCCAGTGCGCTCACCATTGCCAAATAACGTTCCTTCGATGCGGTCTGCGCCAGCTAAATATCCAAGCTCGGCAGCAGCAACACCAGTTCCACGATCATTATGTGGGTGAAGTGAGAGAATGATTGAATCGCGATACTTAAGATTGCGATGCATCCATTCAATAGAATCGGCATAGACATTCGGTGTTGCCATCTCGACCGTAGCTGGAAGATTCATGATTGTCTTCCACTCAGGAGTTGGGCGCCAGATATCGTTGACCGCATCACATACTTCAAGCGCGTACTCAAGTTCGGTGCCGGTATAAGACTCTGGTGAATACTCAAATGAGACAAGCGTCCCTGGAACTGTGTCAGTTAAGCGAAGGCAAAGCTCGGCGCCTTCGGTTGCAATCTTTTTAATACCATCTTTATCTAGCCCAAAAACGACTCGGCGTTGAAGCGTAGAAGTACTGTTGTAAAGGTGAACGACAGCGCTCTTTGCGCCTTTGATGGATTCATAGGTGCGTCGAATCAAAGATTCGCGAGCCTGAGTAAGTACCTGAATCGTTACATCATCGGGAATTAAACCTTCTTCGATGATTTTACGAACAAAATCGAAATCCATTTGCGAAGCTGATGGAAACCCAACTTCAATCTCTTTGTAGCCCATATCAACTAATAGCTTGAACATCGTTAATTTACGATGTGGATCCATAGGATCAATAAGTGCTTGGTTTCCGTCACGAAGGTCTACTGAGCACCACTGTGGCGCGCTTGTGATTTGTTTTGTTGGCCAGGTGCGATCCACTAAATCAACAGGGATAAATGGCGCATAGCGATGAATCGGCATTGTCGAGGGTTGTTGCTTTGGAAAATTCATTTTTACTCCTACTTTCTGCGAAATTTTGGGCCGGTTATTTCTTTCCTACCGGTACGCAAAACTCCCGCGGCGAGGGGACCGGTTATTTGGCCCCGCCACGGCAGATAAGTAGCAAGCTCTGACGCATGCCGTAAGGATAACAGGGATTAAAGGATGGGCAAATAGCGATCTAATTCGTAGGCAGAAACCTGCTTGCGGTATTCCTGCCACTCCGCTTTCTTGTTGCGAAGCACGTATTCAAAGACATCTTCGCCCAATGTTTCACGCACAAGAGCGCTAGATTCCATCGCGGCAATCGCTTCATCCAAGTTTGCTGGAAGTGGCACGCTGCCATCTGAATCAATAAGTTCATACTTACCTTCAATTCCTTTTAGCCCCGCAGCCAAAATCACTGCAAAAGCTAAGTAAGGATTGCACGCAGAATCCAGCGAGCGCACTTCGATACGTGTGCTGTTCTCCTTTAACGGTTTGTAAGCCGGAATACGTACGAGCGCGCTACGAGAATTTGTTCCCCACGTGACCGCGGCAGGTGCTTCTCCCCCACCATGGATGCGTTTATATGAATTAACCCATTGATTAGTAATCAAAGTAAATTCACGAGCATGCTTCATGATGCCGGCAATAAATTGTCGCCCGATTGGTGAAAGTGAAAATGGAACTCCATCTTGATGAAAGGCATTTGCTTCATCGCGAAATAGCGAGAAGTGAGTATGCATTCCGCTGCCGGGATGTTCGGTAAAAGGCTTTGGCATAAATGAAGCATGAAATCCTTGGTCTAGCGCAACTTCTTTGATGACATGCCTAAAGGTCATGATGTTGTCGGCAGTAGAAAGAGCATCTGCGTATCGAAGATCGATCTCCTGTTGCCCAGGTGCACCTTCGTGATGTGAGAACTCAACTGAAACACCCATTGCCTCAAGCATGGTGATGGCGTTGCGACGAAAATCATTTCCAACAGTGGCTGGCGTCTGATCGAAGTAACCACCTTGATCAACTGGGATCGGCGCTACTCCTACCTCGGGAGCATTTTTAAATAAGAAAAATTCCATTTCCGGATGGGTGTAACAGGTGTATCCCATCTCTGCGGCATGATTGAGAACGCGCTTCAAAACGTTACGAGGATCTGATGGAGATGGGGTGCCATCGGGCAAAGTGATATCGCAAATCATTCGAGCAGCGCCTGGCAACTGAGTGCGCCATGGCAAAACAGAGAATGTAGAAGCATCGGGCTTTGCCAACATATCTGACTCAGTTAGGCGGGCATAACCTTCAATCGCCGATCCATCAAAGCCAATACCTTCAGCAAACGCGCCTTCAAGTTCTGCTGGCGCTGTGGCTACAGATTTGAGGAATCCAAGAACGTCGGTAAACCAGAGACGTACGAAACGAATATTGCGCTCCTCTAGCGTGCGAAGGACGAAATCTTCTTGGCGGCTTATATCTTCACTCATAGGGCCCATCCTTACCCATCTGTGTTACGCGGTTGTTAACTACTTTTAAGCGTGCGAGCGTTACCCTTTGCGCATGACGATTACCTACTTCCAAGCGATTTTGACTGGTTTTGTTCAAGGCATCACCGAACTCTTCCCCGTTTCTAGCTTGGGACACGCGGTTCTACTGCCAGCATGGATTGGTGGATCGTGGAGCACATTCACCTCTAATGCAGAATCCCCTTATCTTCCTTTTACTGTCTTTCTCCACTTTGCATCAGCGCTCGCACTTTTTTGGGTCTTTCGCAAGCGATGGGTCGAACTGATAGCTGCCGGACTTGGCTCTGCAAAGAAACGTAAAACAGAAGCGGGTAGGGTCTTTTGGCTGCTCGTCATCGCCACTCTTCCAGTTGGTGTCATTGGTTTAGTTTTCGAACATGATCTACGCGTGCTCTTTGCAAAACCATTAGCCGCATCCATCTTTCTTACCATTAATGGCGCAATACTGTTTACGGCAGAACGTTTGAGTCGTCGTAAGCAAGATCCGATTGTGGGCACAGCAAACCACGAAATCACCGAGCACATTACGCCCAAGGTTGCCATCACAATTGGTCTTGGTGAGTCACTAGCTTTATTTGCCGGAATAAGCCGCTTTGGAGTGACAACATCTGTCGGTTTATTGCGCCGACTCTCACACTCGGTGGCATCAGATTTTGCATTTCTGGCCGCCCTCCCAGTTATCTTGGCAGCCGCCGTGTATAAAGTTCCAGAAGCGCTCTCTTCGCAGTACGCCTCAATGCGGCCACAGATGTTTGTTGGAGCAGCCGTTTCTTTTGTCGCTACATATTTCTCGGTCCAATTTCTGGTTCGTTGGTTTAAGACGCGCACGATGTATCCATTTGCAATTTATTGCTTTGTTATAGGCGCGATTTCAATCATAAAGTTTATGTAGATTACGATGAAAAACTATATTTCTCCAGACGTACTTTCCAAACTCGACTTACGACTACAAGATTTTTTTGCACAAGGCAGAACTCCAGGACTCGTCTACGGCCTAGCTGTGCGTGGCGAACTCTTTCATTGGAAGGCCATTGGCGAAGCAACAATTGGCAAAGAAGCTTGCACACGTACCACTTCATTTAGAGTTGCTTCATTAACTAAAAGCTTTACTGCGATGGCTATCCTTAAGCTTCGTGATCGCGGACTAATCAATCTCGATGCTCCATTCGTGACATACATTCCGGATCTTTATCCTCAGCAAATTGAAGTTTTTGAAGTAACCGTCAGGCATTTACTGACCATGAGCGCGGGGTTCCCAACTGACAATGAATGGGCCGATCGCGTTGAATCAATTTCAGATGCCGAGTTTTTAGAGTTGATGAACTCTGGCTTCAGGTTTGATTCACGTCCTGGCACTAGGTTCGAGTATTCAAACCTTGGATACGCACTACTTGCTCGAATTATTTCTAATATAAGCAAGATGAGTTATGTTGAATATGTCACGCAGGAAATCTTCTTTGCGCTGGGACTACGCAAGACAACCTTTGATTTCACCGAATCACGTGAGATTGCTACGGGATACGTCAAGCTAGATCAATGGGTCGAAGAGCCACATCAGGGACCAGGAGCGTTTTCATCCATTGGCGGTGTGATAACAACACTTGATGATCTGGTTGCTTGGAGTCACTACCTATCATCGGCTTTCAACCCAGCTGAACCAGAGCTTGGCCCCCTAAAGAAATCTTCACGACGAGAAATGCAAAATATTTCTCAATCCGGACCTGTGGCTCGGGGAAGTAAAAAGCCTTCCGAATATAAAGGACCACATGGTTATGGATTCGGACTCCGAGTTGAAGAGAACTTTGAACTTGGAAAAATAGCTGGACATACGGGTGGTTATCCTGGGTTCGGAAGTCACATGGCATGGC
>CAIVOW010000171.1 GCA_903907665.1 uncultured Actinomycetes bacterium
AATATTACCGATGCTGCGCAAGCAGCACGCGCACTTGAGCCACTTGCCGGAACACTAGCAAAAGCTCTTTTTGCAATCGGTTTAGTCGGAGCCGCACTTCTAGCTGCATCTATCTTGCCGCTATCAACTGCATATTCGGTTGGAGATTTAACAGGTCAACCAGCAGCGTTAGATGATGGTCCAAAGGATGCACCCCTCTTCTATGCAACATTTGGCTTAATGACTTTCTTTGCAGCAGGACTTATTTTACTTCCAGGAATTCCATTAATTCGAGTTTTAGTTCTTACTCAGATTTTAAATGCAATTCTACTTCTACCTCTTTTATTCTTTATGTATGGCATCTCAAAAGATATTCGTTTAATGGGTGAATTCGCTTCAACTCAAAGAATGCGTATCGTGTACGGCGCTATTATCTCGCTCGTCTCAATCTGTGTTATTGCGCTTCTGTGGTTTACAGTTCATCCTTAATGAAACATCACGATCACGCAGCCCTTCCCAAAGGTAGGGATATCCCATATTTACTCTTAGGAATTCTGGGAGTAGGTTCATCTGGGCCGCTGATTGCAAAAAGCACAATGCCCATTCCCACCTTGGTTTTCTGGCGAAACTTCATTGCCTCCCTCATCATGGCTCCCTTTGCTTATCGCGACGGTGAATGGAGAGACCCTGCTAAACGTCGCCTCATCCGTAATTCGGCTCTAGCTGGAATCTTTTTAGCCTTTCACTTTCTCGCTTTCTTTGTCGCGATGCGCTTTACAAGTGTTGCTGCAGGTACTGCGCTAGCTGCGCTTCAGCCAGTATTCGCTGCATCCTACGTACGCTTCAAAGGTGAACATATTTCTACAACATCAATCGTTGGAATGCTTATTGCGTTTGGTTCAGTTTTCATCATCACTGGGGTAGACCTAACGGTTTCATTTCGTGCCTTTGTCGGAGATATTTTTGGCGTTATCTGCGCAGCGCTAGCAGCGACATACATTTCAATCGGGTCTCGCGTTCAACGAGATTTAAAAACGACTACGTATACGACTATTTGTTTTGCGATGTGCGCGAGCACAATGATTCCTTTTATCCTTATCGGCAAACTTCAGATTCTGCATTTCTCGCGCGGTGAATGGCTGCTACTTTTGCTACTCCTGATTGGCGCTCAATTTATGGGACATACCCTTTTCAATGTGGTGTTGAAACGGGTTTCACCAGTTGTAGTTTCCCTTATTGTATTTTTTGAAGTTCCCATAGCAGCTCTTTTTGCATGGGTATGGCTACACCAAGCACCTTCAGCTGGGTTGTGGGTTGGCATTTTTGGAATATTGGCAGGATGCTCAGTCTTCGTAATTGGTGGAAAGAAATGATTGATTTACATACTCACACCAACAATAGCGATGGTACGGATAGTCCAGCACAGTTAATAAATAAAGCCCTTGCTTCAGGTATTAAAGTATTAGCGATTACCGATCACGACACCATCGCGGGATGGGAAGAAGGTATTGCACACTTGCGAGCCGGTATGGATTTAGTTTTAGGAGCCGAAATTTCATGCCAGACTGAGGATGGAATTAGTGTTCACATGTTGGGCTTACTTTTTGATAAAGAAAGTGTTGAGTTACAAGAAGTTTTAGCCCAGACCCGAGGAAATCGTTTTGGGCGCATGGAGAAGATTATTTCAAGGATGAATCAAGCTGGGATAGAAATTAGCATGGAGGAAGTCTTGGCACAGCTCTCAGAGGGAGCCACGTTAGGGCGTCCACATTTGGCTGATGCATTGATTGCTAAAGGATTAGCAAAGAACCGTGATGAGATATTTGAAAAGTGGTTACATAATAATTCACCATATTATGTTTCACACTATTCACCGACTCCTGAGCGTGCAATACAACTTATTAAGGCCGCGGGTGGAGTTTCAATCATCGCTCACCCAATGGCATCTCTTCGTGGGCGAACCGTATCAATCGAAAGCTTTGCATCCTATGTTGAAGCCGGCTTAGACGGAATTGAAGTTTTTCACCGCGACCACACCGCAGATCAGAGAAACCTACTCATGGACATTGTCGATGACCTTGGAATATTGCGTACCGGTTCTAGTGATTATCACGGTACAGGCAAAATTAATGAGTTAGCAGAAAACACAACAGAGGCTGACCAATGGTTTGCGCTAGAAGCTCGGGCAAATGCCCGAAGAGTGGTTCGAGCTTCTTAAACTACGGTAAAGCCGACGCGACGCTCTGGGGCTCCGCCGAATTCAACAAAGGCAATTTTCTTAGCTGGAACTAGCGTCCGTTGATTCTTTGTATCTGTTAGAACCAAGGGAGTCTCACTCTTGAGCGCTTCTTGAACTAGAGCAAGCACCTGGTCTGGCGATAATTCAGTTTCGATTCGAAGTTCATGGCTTGAATCGCTAACACCAATTCGCACATCCGTATTAGTAGAGTCATTTTTCTTTGTAACCATGATGTGAGTTTATCCTCTATTCGTGGCGGGGAAAACCGGAGATACCGCGCCATATTTGACCTGAAACAAGTTTCACCGCTTCATCTCGAGTAATTTTTTGATCCCGCTCAAGCCAGTGTCGCGCAGCCGACTGGACATTGCCAATCAAGCCAGTGGCAAGCATCATTGAAACTTCCTTACTTAATCCAGTTTCAAGAGAGATTACAGCCGAGAACGCGGCGGCGCAGTCATATGTCATTCGGCTTAATCGCTCTCGCACTTTTGGCTCAAGGGCCATATCACTTTCAAATAAAAGTCTGAATGCTTCACCCTCATGGTTGATAAAATCGAAATACGCAGCAACTGTTGCATCAACGCGCGCGCCATTGTCGGTTTTAGAAGCTACCGCTTTTTGAATATCAAAAAGCAACGAATCAATATGAAGATCTAAAACTGCAAGATAGAGCTCAAGCTTTGAAGGAAAATGCTGATAGAGAACAGGCTTACTTACACTGGCTCGATCGGCAATTTCATCCATAGGTGCTGAGTGATATCCGGCTTGCGTAAAGACCTCAAGGGCGGCGCTCAACAATTGGGCACGTCGCTCATCGCGAGGTAGGCGGTTTTTCGAATCTGTGTTCACTGGTCAAATGGTATTGCTCATCGGCGTGAAATTGCACCAACATGGGGCAATCCATCAAGATAGGGCTATGGATCTAGTTACGAATCAACTTGCTGCCCAGCGTCTTCTTCTTGTTCATGCCCATCCTGACGATGAGACCATTAATAACGGTGCAACCATGGCGAAATATGTAAGTGAAGGGGTTGCAGTCACTCTCATTACTTGCACTAGAGGAGAGGAAGGCGAAGTCCTTGTTCCTGAGCTAGCTCACCTTGCTAGCAGCGCACAAGACCAACTTGGCTCTCACCGAGAAATTGAATTAGCCAATGCAATGGCTGCTCTAGGTGTTACTGATTTTAGATTTCTTGGCTCACCTTCAAAAAAATATCGTGATAGCGGAATGATGGATACTGAGCCAAACAAGCGGCCAGATGTTTTTTGGAACACAAATTTAGACGCAGCAGCCGCAGATTTAGTCAAAGTAATTATAGAAACTAAGCCACAGGTTTTAGTGACCTACGATGAAATTGGCGGATATGGCCATCCAGATCATATTCAAGCCCATCGCGTAGCAATGCGTGCTGCGCAATTAGCCGCACCTGAGTGGGAAATTTCAAAAATCTATTGGAACATCATGCCTCGTTCCGTCATGGAACTCGGTATTGAGAAAAT
>CAIVOW010000172.1 GCA_903907665.1 uncultured Actinomycetes bacterium
GACGGCATACGAGATCGAGTAATGTGACTGGAGTTCAGACGTGTGCTCTTCCGATCTTGACTCAGGAGAAAGCGCAGAGCCAGGTCATTGGTGAGATCGGCCATGAGCAGCATGAGTAGAAGATCTGATACGCGAAAGTATATTTTGGCTGCGCTCGTTATTTCTTTAGGTTTTAGCATTTATACAGCCACCAGACCGGTACATGACTTTTCCTCAGGTAAACCTGGCCCACAGATAGAATTTTTAGTTGCCGATGGCGAAATAGGCAGCTCGATTGCTCAGAATCTTGCGAAGTTAGGAGTTATTAAAGAAGCTTCGGTCTTTGTAAATCTGACCAGTACAGATAAAAGGGCTGTCGGAATTTCTCCAGGCACACATAAGATTTCCACTCACATTCCCGCGCAGCAGGCCTTAGAAGAACTTTTGGATAGAAAGAGATTCACCCATATGGTGAATATTGTGGAGGGTTCCACCCTTTCAGATGTTCTTCTCCTTATCTCGAAGGACGCTAACGTAGTTGGTTCTGCCTCGAAAGGCGCGAAAGAAGTTTCGCCAGCATTTAAGAACCCTAGGTCCAGTTTAGAAGGTCAGATATTTCCAGCATCATATACATTCGCCCAAGGCACATCGGCTAAAGATGCAATCACTTCCATGGTCTCAAAATTTGCTACGGTAGCTAATCGCGTTGGCTTGACCTCACCTTCGGGAAAGTATTCGCCCTACCAAGTACTCACGATAGCCTCTATGGTTCAAATAGAGGGAGATGAATCAGATTATGCAAAAGTAGCTGGAGTTATATACAACAGATTACGTATCGGTATGGCTCTTCAGTTAAATTCAACGGTTCAATATGCAGCAGGATTACGCGGCCAGATCGCTCTCTCGACGAATGCTACGAAAATTGATTCACCATACAACACCTATAAGTACTCGGGTTTGCCACCGACTCCTATTTCAAATCCAGGTGAAAAGGCGATCCTCGCCGCGCTTCACCCTGCGACACATGACTATCTTTACTTTATAACAGTAAAACCTCACGACACTCGTTTTACTAAGGATTACAATCAGTTTAATGGTTGGGTAACCGAGTACAACAAAAATCGGCAAGCGGGGTTATTTAAGTGATAAGAGCAGCGGTATTGGGTTCACCAATTGCACATTCACTTTCCCCTTTTATTCATATGCGAGCCTATGAAATTCTGGGTATCGAGGGCATGTATGAGAAGTTTGATCTTGGAATTGAAGAATTTGCCGCATTCTCAGAAGAGGCCAAGAGCAATGGGTGGACAGGATTTTCCCTCACGATGCCACTCAAGGAAGTAGCCTTTTCTTCCGGTTTCTCGATTGATCCACGTGCAACGAAAATTCATTCAGCAAATACGCTTATTAGGACTGGTAATTCATATCACGCGTTATCTACTGACGTTTTGGCATTTGACCGGATATTAAACAATTTAGATTTTCAACGCGTTGCAGTAATCGGTGGTGGAGGTACTGCCAGAGCAGCGCTTGGCGCACTTGATGGTCGGGCCGAGGAGATTGATGTTTTGCTTCGCAATACTTCTCGTGAAGCACAATTAAGCGCGTGCGTAGAATTTGCATCGTTAAACTTTCTACCGATGGAATCAAATCTGGATGGCTATGATTTGTTGATATCGACTACTCCGGCAGGCGCAACTGACGCTATTGCTCAAAGTTTACGAGTTGCGAATGGAACTTTGATTGAAGCTCTGTACAAGCCATGGCCCACTAACTTCTCGGCCAGGTGGCTAGAGTTAGGCGGAAATGTCGTGCATGGCTTAGATCTACTTGTTGAGCAAGCCTTAGATCAGATTCATCTTATGACCAATATTTCTTTTGATTTTTCTGTAATGCGTTCCACCTTGCTCTCGGAAGTAATTTCGCGCCAAAAGGGCTAAATGAAGTATTGGGTGTCTCAGAGGGCGATATGTCGCACGAAGTTGCGCTCATTTCTGTCAGAATAGAGTCTTGAATTTAGGATGAAGTGAGGAGGAATGATGCTTCGATGGTTAACGGCTGGTGAGTCACATGGACCAGCGCTGTCAGCAATTCTTGAGGGACTTCCGGCTCACGTACACATCACATCTGCAGATATTGATGCAGATTTACAACGTAGGCGTCTGGGTTATGGCAGAGGAGCTCGGCAAACATTTGAAGCCGATGTTGTAACCATTCTTGGTGGGATTCGACATGGAGAAACTCAAGGTGGGCCAATCTCAATTCAGGTCGGTAATTCAGAGTGGCCAAAATGGGAAAAAGTTATGTCTCCCGATCCAGTCGATGAAGAAGAACTCGCTTCCTTAGCTCGAAATGCTCCACTAACGCGCCCACGACCTGGACATGCGGATTTAGTCGGAATGCAAAAATATGATTTCACTGATGCGAGGCCAATTCTTGAACGCGCCAGTGCTCGTGAAACTGCAGCGCGCGTTGCGCTGGGTGCGGTTGCTCGTGCATTTTTGCAACAAACTCTTGGTATTCTAATCGCTTCACATGTTATTTCCATTGGCTCAGTCGAGTGTCCAGAGGATTATCCGCTTCCAACATTTGATGAGCGCTCTCGGATTGACGAGGATCCTGTCCGTTGCTCCGATCCAGTAACGAGTGCAAAGATGGTTGAAGAAATTGATGCCGCGCATTCAGACGGAGATACGCTAGGCGGAGTTGTTGAAATTTTGGCTTACAACATTCCTCCAGGGCTTGGCTCACATGCGCATTGGGATCGCAGACTTGATTCGCGTCTTGCAGGTGCAATGATGGGAATCCAAGCCATCAAGGGCGTTGAAATGGGTGATGGATTTAGAACTGCAAGACGACGCGGATCAGTGGCCCACGATGAGATTGAACCAGGTCCGGATGGAAAAGTGGTTCGTCGAACAGATCGTGCTGGTGGCACCGAAGGCGGTATGACTAACGGTGAAATTCTTCGTGTTCGGGCAGCTATGAAACCAATATCAACTGTGCCGCGAGCCCTAGACACCATTGATGTTTCTACTGGTCAACCAGCAAAGGCAATCAATCAACGTTCGGATGTTTGCGCAGTTCCTGCTGCAGCAATCGTGGCAGAAGCGATGTGTGCACTTGTTCTTGCGGATGCTGTCATTGAGAAATTTGGTGGCGACTCTGTGGCCCAAACGCGTCGTAATTTCGAGTCCTATATGGCAAATCTTCAGATTAAGTAACTTAGATGCCTCGCGCGATTTTGATTGGACCTCCGGGAGCAGGAAAATCTACTGTGGGAAAAGCTCTTGCTCGCAAGTTAGATTGCGAATTTGCGGACACTGATCACCTCATCGAAGTTGAAGCCGGGAAGAAAATCAGCGATATTTTTGTGGAAGATGGAGAGCCTGTTTTTAGAGAACTTGAAGAAAAAATGGTTTCGCAAGCCATTCGCTCGTGCGATGGAGTTCTTTCTTTGGGTGGGGGAGCTGTTATGAGCGCAGCTACACAATCGCTACTAGAGCCTTTGCACGCTTCAGTGGTACTCCTAGAAGTAAGCATCTCGCAAGCCGCGCCTCGCGTTGGATTCAATAAAGATAGACCAATGTTGATGTTAAATCCAAGACAACAATGGCAAGCTCTTCTGGAAAAACGACTGCCAACGTATCGCAGGCTTGCAAGTTTTTCTATATCAACAGACTCTATGAAACCGGCGGAAGTGGCCGAGAAGATTGCTAGCCATTTGGAGCAGTTATGAGACATTTAACGGTAAATGCCGAACACGAATACCACGTGCATATAGATCTGCATTTTGAAGGCAAACTCAATGAGTTATCTACCTCTCATGACAAGATTCTTGTTATTGCGCCACAGTTTATTCTAGATAACTATCACCTTGAACAATTTGTTCACTCGCTAGAGAATGCCACACTTTTTGTTGTCCCCGAGGGCGAGCATCAAAAAGATATTTCAGTACTCCAGAAAATCTGGCAGGCAATGGCTCAAGCTGGATTGACTCGCTCTGATGCGCTGGTCGCGATCGGCGGAGGAGCAACAACTGATCTAGGTGGATTTGCAGCTGCTACCTGGCTTCGAGGGATTGATTGGTATGCGATTCCTACAACTCTTGCAGCTATGGTCGATGCTGCCGTTGGTGGAAAGACGGGAATAAACGCACAAGCTGGGAAGAATTTGATTGGCGCATTTCATTCACCACGTGGAGTTTATGTCGACTTGCGTTTTCTTAAAACGCTTTCAGATCGAGATTTTGCCGCTGGTTTAGCCGAGGTTATCAAAGTTGGGTTTATTAGTGATCAAGGAATTTTGGAGATACTGTCCGCGAAGAACTCCATTTCGATGGCTCGCGAAGTAGCCGAAGAACTTATTTTTCGAAGCATTACGGTTAAAGCAGATGTTGTTTCGCAGGACTTTCAGGAGAGCAAACTCCGAGAAATTCTCAACTATGGGCACACCTTTGGCCATGCTGTTGAGAAGTATTCTCATTATGAAATTCGCCATGGCGAGGCAGTGTCAATCGGCCTCGTATTTGCTGCCGAATTAAGTGCCTCTCTTTTAGGGTTGAATCAGGATATTGTCGAGCGGCATCGTGAAATCCTCGCTCAATTTGATCTGCCAATCACGACAAACCTTCCTTTTGCCCCGCTACTTGAACTTATGCGCTCAGATAAAAAATCTCGCGGAAATTCTTTGAGATTCATTGGATTGAATAGCATCGGAAATCCGCACTGGCTAGAAAATGTCAATCCCGACATCCTGGAAGCCACATATGAGAGAATACGTTTATGAAGGTTTTAGTACTAAATGGTCCCAATCTTGGACGACTAGATTTGCGTGATAGCAAGGTCTATGGAGATTTAGATTTTCCTGGCTTAAAGAGTTTTATCGAAAAGTCCGCAACCGATGTTGGGCTAGTTGCCGATGTGCGTCAAAGTGACAGTGAAGTTGAAATTATTCAATGGCTACATGAGGCAGCAGAGAAGAAGATCCCGGTGATTATTAATCCTGCGGCATTCACCCATTATTCGTATGCCATTCGCGATGCAGCAGAAATGCTAAGCGTTCCGTTAATCGAGGTTCATATCAGTAACCCTCTAAGACGCGAGGAGTTTCGTCATACTTCCGTCATTTCAGGAATAGCCTCGGGGACAATTGCTGGATTTGGACCCGATTCCTACCGACTAGCGCTCATAGCCCTTAAGTCACTTATTTAAAGCTTGCTCAAGGAAGCACGTCACCTCGGGTATCCTTCTCGGCTGGTAGAAGTTTTTTAGAAACGGGATGGGCGCAATTCATGGCAACAACTAATGACCTTAAGAATGGTATGACACTGGACCTAGATGGCCAACTATGGACTGTCATTGAATTCCAGCACGTGAAGCCAGGTAAAGGCCCAGCTTTCGTGCGCACAAAGATGCGCCAAGTGTTGACTGGCAAAGTTGTTGAAAAGACATTTAACGCCGGAGTAAAGGTTGAAGTTGCGACTCTCGAAAAGCGGGATATGACTTTTCTCTATCGCGATGGCGATGATTTCATGTTCATGGATGCCAAGAGTTTTGATCAAATTTCTGTTCCAGAAAACGTTGTTGGCGAGTCAGTAAATTACATGCTTGAAAACTGCGAAGCAATCGTTGCAATGCACGAAGGTAGTCCGCTATATATTGAACTGAACGCTTCGGTTGAATTAACTGTTACTTATACGGAGCCAGGCTTGCAAGGCGATCGCTCTTCGGGTGGTACAAAGCCAGCAACAGTTGAGACAGGAATTACTATTCAAGTTCCACTTTTCATTAAGCAAGACGAAAAAATCTTGGTAGATACTCGCAACGGGTCATATCTCGGCCGCGCAAACTAGGCGCTGGTCGCTATGAGCGCACGTCGCAAAGCTAGAAAACGAGCATTAGATTTTCTTTATGAAGCTGATATTCGCAAAGCAGAAGCACTAGATCTTTACTCAACAAGACCTGCACAGGAACTCTCCGAGGGCGAGTATGTTCTTGTACTGCTCAACGGTGTGTCAGAGCACCTTCTAAAAATTGATGAATTGATAATTACTTACGCCCAAGGCTGGGATTTAGACCGAATGCCTTCAATAGATCGCAATTTGTTGCGAATCGCCCTCTTTGAAATCCTTTGGAGTGAAGAATTGGACGATAACATCGCAGTCTCAGAAGCTGTCTCTCTCGCGAAAGAATTATCTACAGATGATTCGGCAGGTTATATCAATGGGGTGCTTGGACGAATCATTGCTCTAAAACCTTCTTTGTCCCTGTGATTGCGCCTGTGATTGCGCCTGCGATTGACCACTAGCGCGATCTTGCGAAGATTTTGTAAACAGTAAACCAAAGGATTCAAGGCCTGGCTGTAATTGGGCAATGGGTATTTGTACGGCGGCTGAAAGTGCCAGCGAATCCGAGGCTCTAACAGAGAGAACTTCGCCATTCCAATCTCGTCTGGCTTGGCATATCCCCGTTACAAATTGCTGTAGAGAAGCCAATGATGGTTCCTTCGCTTCTTTCACTCTCCGAAGGTCAAAAGTTAATCTGTCCGCTTTCACGACTAGCGGGGGAGTAATGCCCAGGAGTTCCTCTAATGGGACTTTGTAGAAGGCGGCTAGGCCAATCGCTTTATTGAGTGAGAGGGCTCGGTCGCAACGCTCATACGATCCGATTACTACTGCCTTCCATTTGCCTTGTGAAGCGTGTTCGACATCTTTTAACGTCCAACCTTTGGACTTTCTTATTCGTCGGATAGAGGCGGCAAGGGCTTGGATCGTTGGAGCGGTGTCATCAAGCTGCGGATCTTCATGTAATTGATTATTCATGCTTGAAAGGTAGGGCAATATGTGGCGATTCCGCTTTTTTTATCCACAGGTGGTATTTTTATCCCCGCAAACCTTTAACGATCCGTCCTGTGAGGCGGCGAAGGAGCTTAGATATGAGCGCAGTTTTGGAGACGGCCGACATTGATCGCGCCTTGAAACGTATCTCCCATGAAATTATCGAACGAAATCAAGGTCTCACCTCTGTAGTTCTCCTTGGGATTCCGACAAGAGGTGCCTTTCTCGCACAACGAATAGCCGACATTTTGAAAGAACTTGGTTCGCAGGTTCCGGTCGGCACTTTGGATATCACACTTCATCGAGATGACCTTCGCCTTCGACCTCCGCGCCCACTCTTACCGACACTCCTGCCTGTCGGTGGAATTGAAGGCAAGGATGTTGTTCTCGTTGATGATGTACTTTTTTCTGGTCGCACGATTCGGGCAGCGCTAGATGCGTTAGGTGAACTTGGGCGTCCAAAGACTGTTCAATTAGCAGTGTTAGTCGATCGAGGACACCGAGAACTTCCGATTCGGGCTGATTACGTCGGCAAAAATCTACCTACATCATCCAAGGAGAGCGTCAAAGTCTCTATACTTGAAATAGATAATGTAGATCGCGTTGAGATTCTGGGTGAGCGATGAAAAATCATCTTCTCTCAATAAACGACCTGACTAA
>CAIVOW010000173.1 GCA_903907665.1 uncultured Actinomycetes bacterium
AGGATGAATCTCGTAAAGTTGAGCTTGATGCGATTCTTTACAATACTGCTGAATCAATTCGCGCCTTGGCAGTATTACTCCATCCAATTATGCCGTCTACCACTCAGACGCTGTGGGACAGCATTGGAGCAAGTGGTGACATTGGGTCCCAAAAGATTGCAGATGTTGCGAACTGGGGTCAGTTGAAACCTGGCTCTGCTGTTACCAAAGGTGCTGTGTTATTTCCTCGCTTAGAAGAGAAATTGTAAGGACTAATGTCAGATCGCTTCTCGCTGGATAAGGAACGCGAGGTTGCACCTCTTCCCGAACCGCTTACATCAGTATGCATTGATAATCACGCACACCTTGAACTTATTACAGAGTCAGAACCAGATTCACCACTCATCAAGGCAATTTTAGATGAGGCGCAAAATGTAGGAATAGATCGCGTTATTCAAGTTGGATATTCAGCAACTCAATCAGCTTGGGGAGTGGCTTGCGCAGAATCTTTCCCAGGGCGCGTACTTGCCGCAGTGGCACTTCATCCGAATGAAGCACCTGTTACGGCTGATCTCGAAGGTGATTTATTGAAAATATCTACACTTGCAGAGCATCCACGAGTGCGCGCAATAGGTGAGACTGGATTAGATTTCTTTCGTACCGCTCCAGAAGGTAGAGAAAAGCAGCTTTATTCCTTTAAGCGCCATATCCAAATTGCCAAAGATGTTAATAAGGCAGTCATGATTCATGATCGCGATGCGCACCGAGAAGTACTCGATACCCTAGAAGAAGTTGGAGCTCCTGAAAAAGTAGTCTTCCATTGCTTCTCTGGCGATGCACAGATGGCCCTTGAATGCGTAGCGAAGGGCTATTACTTATCTTTTGCTGGGACAGTTACTTTTAAGAATGCGCCACACTTGCGAGAAGCTTTAGCCCTCACCCCAATGGATCAAATTTTAGTTGAGACAGATTCACCATTTTTAACGCCAATGCCTAATCGTGGATTACTTAATACCCCTGCTCAGATACCAAATACTTTACGCCAGATGGCGGATGTTAAACAGGTAGATATTGATGTTTTGTGTCAGGCAATAGTTAATAACACTATCCGCGTATATGGTGAGTTTAATTAATGATCTCACTTTTGGGAGCAGCTGAAATTCGCGAAATTGCAGCGCGTATTGGAATTAATCCAACAAAGAAGTTGGGACAAAATTTCGTTGTTGATCCCAATACATGTCGGAGAATCGTTAAGGCAGCCGATGTAGGTGCCAGTGATATTGCTTTGGAAATTGGACCCGGTCTAGGTTCCCTTACCTTAGCCATACTAGAATCAGCATCCCGCGTAATAGTGATCGAAATTGATAGTCGCTTAGCAGCCGAGCTTCCTTCTACGGTTGAGCGTCACGGATGTGATTCTAAAAAATTAGAAGTTATGAACTTTGATGCCATGCAGTTAGAAACCCTGAGCCCAGCGCCAACAGTGCTTGTTGCTAATCTGCCTTACAACATCTCAGTTCCAGTACTCCTGCGCGCTTTTGAAAAGCTACCTTCATTGCGAACCGCTGTCGTGATGGTTCAAAGTGAAGTCGCAGATCGGTTAGTTGCAAAACCTGGATCAAAGAGTTACGGATCGCCATCTGTGAAGGCCACTTGGTGGGGAACCCTTACGCCAGCCGGAAACGTTGGCCGCAGCATATTTTGGCCAGTTCCGAATGTTGATTCATCTTTAGTCCGTTTTGATCGACATGAAGTACCCGGGGATGAGGCGCTGCGCCTGAAAACTTTTACTCTCATTGATGGGGCTTTCGCACAAAGGCGCAAAATGTTGAGAAGCGCACTTTCTTCAGTGCTTGGCCAAGATGCAAGTTCCATCATTGAAGCAGCTGGCGTAGATCCAACAATCCGAGGAGAAGCCCTCGTCTTAGCTGACTACATCAGAATCGCACAGGCGCAGTAAAAGCAATACGCTAGCGATGTGATGATTAGAGGCGTAGTTGTACGAGTTCCCGCAAAGGTGAACCTGCAACTTTCAGTTGGACCCCTTGGCGCCGATGGCTTTCATGAAGTTGTAAGCGTTTTTCAAGCGATTTCGATATTTGATGATGTTTCAGTGAGGTATGTAGAAAAGGGTAATGAAGGCAGAGGAATCACCCTCACAGTTTCAGGTGCCACATCTCATGGCGTACCACTAGATTCTTCGAACCTGGCCTATAAGGCTGCGCAATTGATGGTTGAAAGATACCGAGCTACTCCTGATCTTGATATTCACATAAAGAAAGAGATTCCAGTTGCTGGCGGAATGGCAGGTGGCAGCGCCGATGCAGCAGGAGTAATTGTTGCGATCGATGCGCTCTGTGAATTGAACTTATCGCGCGATGAAATGGAAAAAATAGCTGCGCAGTTAGGAAGTGATGTGCCATTTTCGATTGCAGGAGGAATTGCAATTGGCCGAGGCAGAGGAGACCAATTAACTCCAGCACTAGCCCGAGGCACCTATCACTGGGTAGTTGCAATGTCTGGAACCGGTCTTTCTACTCCGTCGGTTTACAAAGAATGTGATCGACTTCGAGATGGATTAGATATTTCTCGTCCCCAAGCGAGTGATCTACTTTTACAAGCTCTTAGGGCTGCCGATGCAATTTCGGTGGGAGATGCAATGAGTAATGATCTTCAACCTGCCGCATGTTCCCTGCGCCCCGCGCTTCGTTTAGTTCTTGATGTCGGTGAGGAATATGGTGCTTTGGGTGGAATAGTTTCTGGCTCTGGACCGACCGTAGTGTTCTTGGTAGCCGATGAAGAACGCGCACTTGATTTGACAGTAGCGCTTAGTGCAAGCGGGGTTGTCTCCAACGTGATGAGGGCTTATGGACCAGTTCACGGTGCCAGAGTCATAGAAACCCTTTAGTTTTCTACTTTTCCCACCTGCTTTTGCAGGAACCGCCTCAATAAGGGAGAATTCAGGTTCCGCCATTGTGTAGTGGCTAGCACATGGGCCTTTGAAGCCCAGGGTCCAGGATCGATACCTGGTGGCGGAGCCACCATTAGACTTAAATAGCTCGACTCCAGTAAGTAGCTTGCGTAACGCTAGTAGACAGTTGGGAGGCACTTTTGGCTAGTTCCAATAATTCCAATGTTTCAATCGAACTTGCGATAGTGCTAGCGGCTGGTGAAGGCACTCGAATGAAATCTACTCGCGCCAAAGTTCTCCACCCGATTGCAGGGAAAAGCATTATTGCTCATGTCATTGACGCTGTGAAGCCAGTGGCACAAAATCTTTCGGTTGTTGTCGGTGCTCATCGCCAAGAAGTTGAAGCACATTTATCCGAGATTGCACCGAGTGCCAAGCAAACTTTTCAAGCAGAACGCAACGGTACGGGCCACGCAGTTCAACTTGCGCTCGCTGACACAAATACCGAAGGCAGCGTTTTAATTGTTGCTGGGGATACCCCACTTCTTCGTACATCAACGTTAAATGATTTTATCCAAGCACATTTTGAACTTGAAAGCGTAGCTTCCGTTCTCACCGCAGTCCTTCCCGACCCAACTGGATACGGCCGCATTGTTCGCGATGACATCGGAGCAATTTTGGCGATTGTTGAAGATCGAGACGCTGATGAGGATCAGCAACAAATTGATGAAATTAATACAGGTGTCTATATCTTTAATATCTCGGCGCTCCGCGAAGCTTCGAAAAAATTAACCACGAATAATTCACAGAGCGAGCTGTATCTCACCGATGTCATCTCATTAATCAAATCTTCCGGAAGTGTTTGTGTTGCCATCCAATCAAATGATTACACAGAGACCCTAGGAATCAACGACCGATCACAGCTAGCGCAGTGCGCAGCAATCATGCGAGATCGTCTGAACGATGAATATATGCAAAATGGGGTCTCAATCATTGATCCACTCACTACATGGATTGATGCGACGGTAGAGATAGCTAATGATGTGACTATTTTCCCGAGCACCGAACTTTATGGAAATACTAAAATCGAGGCCGGGGCCATCCTGGGGCCTCGCACAACCCTCACCAATGTTCACGTCTCCCAGGGGGCATCCGTAATTGAATCTCGCGCTAGCGATGCATCGATAGGCGCAGAAGCAACGGTCGGACCATTTTCATTTATACGTCCAGGCACCAAGCTAGCGGCACATTCCAAGGTAGGCGCATTTGTGGAAATGAAGAATGTCTCCTTAGGTGAAGGCTCCAAAGTGCCACATCTGTCCTATGTTGGAGATGCCACGATTGGAATAGGCACCAATATCGGGGCTGCCACTATTTTTGTTAACTATGACGGAGTAGAGAAACACCAAACAGTGGTCGGAGACCACGTTCGGGTGGGCAGTGACACTATGCTCGTCGCACCAGTAAAAATCGGAGATGGTGCCTATACGGCAGCGGGTTCGGTAATTACGGAAGATGTGCCGGCTGGAGCAATTGGCGTCGCTCGTGAAAAACAGCGAAATGTTTTAGGGTGGGTGCTTCGTCGGAGGTCGGGAACGAAATCTGCGGAAGCTGCTAGAGAAGCAGGAGCTACAGAGCCATCAACAGGCCAGCAATAGGGGTAAGGGGATCATCTATGAGCGAACTTCGTCTCTCATCTGAAAAGCGCTTGCGCGTCTTTTCTGGAAGAGGTTATCCAGAACTTGCCGAAGAAGTTGCCTCCGATTTAGGTATCGCAGTGACACCCACGTCTGCTTACGATTTTGCCAACGGAGAAATTTTCGTACGTTTCGAAGAGAGCGTTCGCGGAAGCGATGCATTTGTTATTCAGAGCCATGCAGCTCCGGTGAACAAACAAATTATGGAGCAGTTAATCATGGTGGATGCACTCAAGCGTGCTTCTGCAAAGCGCATCACCGTCGTTGCTCCTTTTTATGGGTATGCCCGTCAAGATAAAAAACATCGCGGACGCGAGCCAATTTCAGCACGATTGATGGCTGATCTTTTTAAAGCCGCTGGCGCTGATCGCTTGATGGTTGTTGATCTTCACACCTCTCAAATTCAAGGTTTTTTTGACGGTCCAGTTGATCACCTTTTCGCTCTTCCACTTCTAACAAATTATGTTGGAAGCAAAGTTGATCGAAATAACTTGACGATTGTTTCGCCAGACTCTGGAAGAGTTCGAGTTGCTGAACGTTGGTCAGATTTGATGGGTGGATGCCCAATCGCCTTCATCCATAAGACTCGCGATCCTCGCGTTCCAAATGAAGCCACAATTGGTCGCATCGTTGGTGATGTAAAGGGAAGAACAGCCGTTGTCATTGATGACATGATTGATACAGCAGGAACAATTGTTAAGGCGGTTGATGCCTGTCTTGATGCTGGAGCATCCGAAGTGATTGTTGCTGCAACACATGGGGTTCTCTCAGGCCCAGCATCTGAGCGACTAAAAAATAGTGGCGCAACAGAAGTGGTAATGACTAATACCTTACCAATTCCAGATGATCGTCGCTTCGACAAACTTACGATTCTTTCAATTGCCCCATTACTTGCGCGAGCAATTCGCGAGGTATTCGAAGATGGTTCTGTTACCAGCCTCTTCGATGGGCTCAGTTAATGGTATTAATCCATCCAACTAAAGAAGCCTTAATAAATATTGTTTTAGAATTACTTAAAACCGAAAGTTTGAATGAAATAAATAGTGATGAAGTTTTACATAAGTCGGGTATTTCTAAAGGTTCGATGTATCACCATTTCGAAGATTTTGCAGATTTACTAGAACAAGCACAAGTTCGCCGATATGGTGCCTTTGTAGATCAATCAATTATCGCAATCGCCCAACTTTTAGTCATAAAAGATTTTGATGCTTTTAAGATTGGATTGAGAGGCGTCACGCAAATCAACCAATCACCAGATTTAAAGCAACAACGACTACAGCGAGTTAAGGCAATTGCTGAGGCAGAGATGTCCCCAAGAATGCAAAAATATATGGCGGTTGAACAAGAGAGATTGAACCTTGCACTAACAGACTTATTTCGCGAAATAGGACACAGGGGATGGGCCAATCCAAAGCTGCAACCTCAGACTTTGTCAGTTTTCCTTCAGGCTTACACTATGGGCCAAATCGTGAATGATTACGCCGATACCAAAATGGAGATTGAAAATTGGTGTTTGCTTCTAGATACCATCATGGAAGAGATCATCCTCAAGGCTGATTAGAGGCAAATCTAGAGAATTTGCCCTTCCTCCAGCCCTCAAGATACCCTTGCGCCACGTCACGGCGAGGGATAGCAATTATCCGTAATCGACGGGTTGCTCTCTAACCGTGCTGTAGTAATCACTCCGAGCACGTACATATCACTTTGATATTTAGAGAAAGCAGCAACTCATGGCCGAGATTTCAATCAATGGAACACCGCGCACCAGTTTTGGCAAAGGCGCTTCCCGTCGCGATCGCAAGGCTGGCTTAGTTCCAGCTGTTATTTATGGTCACGGCGCAAAACCACAGCACGTCTCGCTTCCTGCAAAGGAAATGGGTATTGCTCTTAAAACTTCTAACGTACTGCTCGACGTCAACTTTGATGGCAAGGTTGAGCTCACACTTCCAAAATCTGTTACAAAAAATCCACTAACTGGAATTCTTGAGCACGTAGATTTGCTCGTTGTTCGCCGCGGTGAAAAAGTTACTGTTGAAGTTCCTATTCACACAACTGGCGAGCATGATCGTGATGGAATTCTTGAGCACGTTAATAACTCAATTGAAGTTGAAGTTGAAGCAACCTCGATTCCTTCATTCATCGAACTCAGCATTCAAGGCATGGCTTCAAACACCTCTAAATATGCTGGTGATGTAGTTCTTCCTGCGGGAACTAAGCTAATTTCTGATCCTCATATGATTGTTGTTCACTTATCCGAGAAGTCAACCGCGGTAGAAGAGACCCCAGTAGCAGCCGTTGCTGATGCAGCTGCTCCAGCAACTCCAGCAGCAGAATCTAAGTAATTAACGAATAACGATGTCAGATCGCTGGATTGTTTTCGGCCTAGGCAATCCAGGCGATCAATACTCATTCACCAGGCATAATGCCGGCCATATGGTGGCAGATTATTTAGCTAGCACCGTTAAGTATTCTTCACATAAATCGCGCTGTGAAATTGCAGAAATTAGAGTTGCCGGAAGCGCAGTAACAGTTGCTAAGTCAAAGTTATATATGAATGAATCGGGAGCTCCACTAAAAGCGCTTGCAGATTTTTACAAAGTCGCTCCTGAAAATATTATTGTTATCCACGATGAAATAGATATTCCATTCAATACAATTCGAATGAAGCTCGGTGGCGGGGATAACGGCCACAACGGCCTGAAAGATATAACAAAACATTTTACGGGCGCAGATTATTATCGTGTGCGTATTGGCGTTGGTCGCCCCCCTTTGCCGCAAGACCCAGCTGATTATGTTCTTAAGCCTTTCTCGTCTACCGAGAAGAAGGAGCTTGAAGACTTTATAGCCCGCAGTGCACTTGCCGTGGAACGACTCATCGAAAAGGGATTAGAGCTAGCCCAGCAAGAATTCAATAGCTAATAAAAGTTGCTCGAGAGCAGACTTTTAGGTTTGTAATTAACCTGTGTTTCGAAGACCTGCTGCAACGCCATTAATAGTGAGTAGAAGTGCGCGATGCAATATGGGATCGGATTCACCAGCTTGGCGAACATGCTCGAGCAATGAAATTTGTAAAAGATGAAGCGGGGCAAGGTAAATATCTCTTACTTGCAGAGTACGTGCAAGAATTTCTTGATCCGCTAAGAGCTCGGCTTTATCTGTTAGAAGAAGAATCTCTGCTCGAGTAAGAATAAATTCCCTCTGGATTGTTTCTAGGAAATGATGAAGCGCAGGATCAACTAATTTTTCAACATATTTACGCGATACTGCAAGATCTGTTTTTGCCATTGTCATTTCTACATTTGAAATGAATGTACGAAAGAAATGCCAGTCTTTGAGCATATGTTTCAAAGTATCGGTTTTCCCGGCTTCTCTGGCAGCTTTTAATCCTGAACCAACTCCGAACCAACCAGGAATGATTTGGCGAGATTGAGTCCAGCCAAATACCCACGGAATTGCGCGCAATGAGCTGAGTCCGCTTGAAGCATCTGGGCGTCGCGATGGTCGTGAGCCCAAGAAAAGATCTCCAAGTTGTTCCACTGGTGTTGAGGCATAGAAATACGCTGGTAAATCCTTATGGTCTATTAGCGAGCGATAGGCAGAGAAAGATTGATCACTGATGACATCCATGCAGGCATTCCATTTTTCTAGATCTTCGACACTTTGACGTGCTGAGCGATTAAGGACCGTAGCTTCAAGTGCTGCAGCCAGAGTCAATTCGACGTTTTCGCGAGCGAGTGCCGGTAGAGCGTATTTGTCGCTAATAACTTCACCTTGCTCGGTCATCTTGATTTGACCATCAAGTGTTCCCCAAGGAAGGGCGATTAGCGCGTCATATGTTGGACCACCGCCGCGACCAACCGAGCCACCGCGACCATGGAAGAGTCTAAGTTTGACGCCATGCTTGATAGCGATATCACGTAGTTTGCGTTGTGCTTTATGAATCTCCCATTGAGATGTTGCAATACCGGCATCTTTATTGGAATCTGAATAGCCAAGCATTACCTCTTGAATATTTGAGCGTAGACGAACCAGTTCACGGTATTCGGGGTTTGAAAGTAGTGAATCTAGAATCGAATCGGCCGCACGAAGCTCAGCAACAGTTTCTAATAGTGGAGCAAAACCAACCATCGCGAATTTATTAGGCTCTTGTAGCGAAACCAAGCCTGCAATCTGCGCGAGAACTACTGGGGCTAGGACATCTTCGTGGCTCTTGGTCATTGAAATTATGTAGGTTTCAATGACTTCTGGCCCAAACTTTTCAATGAGATCACGAATCGCTACAAAAGTATTTAAAGTCTTTAATCCGTCTGAATCAAGATTTGCAAGATTAGCTTTACTTGGGTTTTTCAATTCACCTAAAATTAAGGTAGTGCGTTCTTGATAGCTATCACCAAATATTTGCTTGAGCGCATGGTGATGGGCGTCAGAGTGCTCACGAACATCCATGGTTGCATGTGTAATTCCAAAGGCAGAGACAGCGCGAATGATTCGCTCAAGTAGTCCAGTGGCGATGAGCTCGCCCTTGTGAGCCATGAGTGAAGTTCGCATCAGCGCCAGATCATTTAGGAGTTGCGCCGTGCTGTCGTAGTCACGGCCTTCCTCATGGATAGCGCCAACTGCATGGCGGCGTTGAGTAAGCATAAGTCGGTGTCGAATTGCCGTGGCTTTTAGACGGTATGGCTCTTCAATATTTAATCTGCGGTAACGATCTTCTATTTCAGGTAAACGCTCAAGATCTTCCTTCACAGATGCTAGTAACTCGGTAGTCACTCCGACGATTCGGGTAGATACTGAGAGGGCTTGGCGTAACTCATCGACAGATTTGAGCATAGAGCGAATGAAGTGGCCCGTTTGGAGAGTAATGGCTTTCGTTGTTACTTCTGGCGTAATGTGTGGATTTCCATCGCGGTCTCCACCAATCCACGTTCCAAAACTAAATGGGCGAGCGGTTGGTGAAACAACTACTCCTAAGCGCTTTAACTCTTGCGAGAAGTCATCTAGAACTTCCGGCATTGTCATCGTAAAGAGATCATCCAAGTAATAAAGAGCGTTCGTTGCCTCATCGAGAGGCTCGGGTCGACCTATGCGAAGTTCATCTGTCTGCCAGAGTAGATCTACGGCTTCAGCTAACCGCCGATTTCGCACGGCAGAATCTGGATTATCTAGTAGTTCGGCGATTGTTCCCATCTTGCTTAAAACAGAACGCCGAGCCGCTTCAGTTGGGTGCGCCGTAAAAACTGGACGCACAGAGAAGTTATCGACCCACTCTTGAATATCTTCACGCGTAAATTCATGGTGGGTTTCTTGTGCTTCTAAAATTCGATCAACTGCTCGACTAAGCCATGAGCCGCCAGCAATCCGTTCCTCAGAAAGAACTCTGGCACGATGCACTTGTTCTGCAATATTTGCTAACTGAAAATAGGTGCTAAAAGCACGAACCAACTGAATGCTCTGTTCTGAAGTAAGGCTGTCGAGAATTTCTTCGCCAGTGCCTTCGCGAACGGCCTTTCGAACGGCTTCCACCAGTTGCAAGAGGTCATCTCCAACTTGGCGGACCAGGCTTTGGCCAAGCAGATCCCCAAGGCGACGCACATCGCTTCTGAGTTCAGCTCCATCTTCTTGCAAGGTCATGAGCGAATCATTCCATGCCATTAGAATGAGCCAGTACGCAGTACCCCCCTTCTTTTAGAAGCGGGGGTTTTAGGCGTTTTTCATGGGAACGGAGGGGCAAGATGGCGCTGTTACAAGCAATGGCCGATATTGCTGCTCCTACCTCTACCGGCGGGTCCGTCATAACTTCAATAACTGCTGCGCAAGGTTTAATCATCGCCCAACAATCAACGAAGCATCCGGTGCTAGTTGTGACGTCATCCTCACGTCGAGCCGATGAATTATGTGAAGAGCTTGCTACATATATTGGTGAATCTCATGTGATCAATTTTCCCCCATGGGAGACGTTGCCGCATGAGCGGTTAAGTCCCAAGAGTGACACTATTGCTGCGCGATATAAAGCTCTTCATTCTCTAAATTCTTTAAAAAATCCGCACGACATCAAAGTAGTCGTTACCTCTGTCCGCGGCCTCATTCAACCCATCAATGGTGGCTTGCTGAATATTGAACTAATAAAGCTTGAACTTGGCGCTGAAATAAGTATGGAAAATTTGATTGAAAAATTATCATTCTTTGGATTTAGTCGGACAGATTTAGTAGAAAAGCGTGGAGATTTTGCAGTGCGCGGTGGGATTGTCGATTTCTTCCCAGCAGACCAAGAGCACCCAATTCGGATAGATTTTTTTGGTGATGTCGTTGAAGAGATTGCGCAATTTACAGTTTCAGATCAGCGTACATACGCGCCTGTGGTTGGGGAAATGACCATATACCCATGCCGTGAACTCTTATTAACAGATGAGATCAAGACGCGAGCAGAGTACCTGGCGGCGCAATTCCCTGCGCTTTCAGAGATGTGTCATAAGTTGGCGCAGGGCATAACCGTAGATGGAATGGAATCCCTAACCGCCGTTCTCACGGATGATCTAAAAAATCTTCTCGAATTCCTACCGCAAGATTTTAAGATTGTTGTAATTGATACGCCGCGAATAACATCTCGAGCAATGGATCTGATTGAGACAAATAAAGAGTTTTTGGATGCCTCGTGGTCTAATGCCGCACTTGGTGGTATTGCCCCAATAGATATTTCATCACAGTTGGAATTAGGCGGCTATTACGCTATTTCATCTCTTCGAAATGTGGCTGAATCTCGTGGGATCGAATGGGGCGCCATTGATCCTTACGGTTCAGAACTTGACGTTGAAGTGGGGCGCGAAGAATTTGAAGCAATTCCCATATATGCAGGCAAAATCGCGCTAGCGGTGGAAGAAATTCAAGAATGGGTTAAAAATGGATATTTAGTTATCTTTACAGCTTCTGGTCCTGGAATTATCGAGCGATTTAATCAGATTTTTATTGAAGCCGATATTCCAA
>CAIVOW010000174.1 GCA_903907665.1 uncultured Actinomycetes bacterium
CGAAGAGATTTGAACTCTTGAAGGCGATTAAACCTTACCTCGTCAGCAGTGAGGCGCACTCGACCGGGCTATGCGACGTCTCCAAGTGGTGGGCAGAGTTTACAAGGTTTCTTGACCTGTTAAAACTGCTCGGCTACCTGGGTGCTTGAATGAATGACCTACTCTGGAAGCTTTCCAAGCCCTGCATGAGTGTTAAGGATGCGAATATGGCTTGGATTTAGTTCGTCCAGCGTTTCTACACCAATCAATTTCATGGAACGGATCATTTGGCCTCGGATAATTTCGAGCGATCGCTCAACACCAGCTTGTCCTCCAGCCATAAGACCATACAAATAAGCACGACCTACGTAGGCAAATTGAGCGCCGAGAGCGATTGCGGCAAGAACATCGGCACCATGCATGATGCCGGTATCTACATGTACTTCTAAATCACTCTTTAATTCCTTGCGCACGTCTTGAATAAGGTGAAGTGGCACAGGAGCTCGGTCAAGCTGGCGACCACCGTGATTGGAAAGCAGAACAGCATCGACACCATAGTCCGCAGCCTTCTTTGCATCTTCAACGCTTTGGACTCCTTTAATGGTCAAGGTGCCCTTCCATTGCTCTCGGATCCACTTTAAATCTTCAAAAGTCATTGTTGGATCAAACATATAATCAAGAAGTTCGCCAACGGTTCCGTTCCAATTCGACATCGATGCAAATTCAATTGCAGGAGTCGTTAAGAAATTCCAAACCCATTCAGGACGGGGAAGTGCGTTGAGAACTGTCTTAGCGGTAAGTGAAGGTGGAACTGTTAACCCATTGCGGTAATCGCGTAGGCGCTGTCCCGATGCAGGGACATCAACTGTCAACATTAAGTTCTTAACACCAGACTTAGCGGCTGCATCTACCAGTCGCATTGATCCTTCGCGGTCTTTCCACATATATAACTGGAACCAATTAGCACCGTTTGGTGCAGCAGCTACGACATCTTCGATTTTGGTAGTGCCGAGTGTCGAGAGAGTAAAAGGAATTCCAAACTTCTCTGCAGCGCGAGCTCCGGCGATTTCACCTTCTGAGTGCATCATGCGAGTAAATCCAGTTGGCGAAATACCCACTGGCATCGAAAAAGTATGTCCCAGTGTTTTGCGAGTTAAATCTGCCTTTGAAACGTCACGCAAAATATGCGGGCGAAATTCAATATCAAGGAAGGCTTGGCGAGCACGACTAAGGCTTACTTCGGTCTCGGCCGCACCGTCTGTGTAATCGAATGGGCCTTGCGGAGTGCGCTTTTTAGCAATCGCACGAAGATCCCAGATAGTTAGTGCAGCCTCTAGGCGTGCTTTTTTACGATTAAGTTTAGGAAGTGAAAAGCGAAGAAGCGGCCTAAGGTCGCGCCACTTTGGGAACTGGCGCTTAAAGTTCTTGCTCGACATAGTGCTTCGCTTTCTTCGTTCGTTAGGATATTTTCAGTGTTGCGCGGTGAGATTTGGTAGGAGCAGTAGAAGATCGAACTATTAACCGAGGCTGGAATTCGATGCGTTGGTGCACATGGCGTTCTGGATTTTCACATTCAGAAATAATCAATTCTGCCGCGGCATAACCTAGTTCGTAAGCCGGTTGTGAAATCGAAGTAAGTGGAACATTGGCACTGTCTGCGAAATCAATATCGTCATAACCAATAACAGATACTTCTTCGGGAACTGCAATATTCTTTTCGCGAAATGCGCGGATGGCTCCTAGTGCAATCAAATCATTGCCACAAATAATTCCAGTGAAATCAATTCCCATTGGAATCTGTTTCTTTATAGCTTCAAAAGCATTCTGCGCACTCATCGAATCTAAGCGAATTTCCGTAATCTGTGGGCGCTCCGATGATGGAATTTTTGCTAGCGCTTCTCGTATTCCACTATTACGATCTGCAACTTGTGGAATATCTTCTTTTCCGGTGAGTAATAAAATATTTCGGTGTCCTAATTCGTATAAATGCGTGAGTGCAAGTGAGCCGCCATACGAGTCATTTACTGCCACACTGCATGCTTGCAAGCCGTGGGCGGGACGATCAACGAGTGCCAATCGAATTCCTTTTTCGGCTACAGCAGCGAGCGCACGATTGGTATCTCTGGCCGGAGTTATCAAGATTCCTTCAACATTCTGCGCAGCGAGAACATCTAGATATTGACTCTCTTTTTCAGAGCTCTCATCTGTGTTACACAAAATTACGACATATTTCGCTGCAAAGGCGGCATCATTCACACCTTTAGCAAGATCAGTAAAGAATGGGTTAGAAATATCAGGAACTACAAGTCCGATGACTCGATTGCGTCCTGCACGCAGATTGCGCGCAGAAGCATTAGGGACAAAACCCATTTCATCAATAACTTTTTGTACTTTGCGAAGAGTGCGCGGAGCTAATATTTCTGGGCGATTAATGGCATTTGAAACGGTGCCTAGAGAGACTCCTGCCTCTTTAGCTACATCTCTAATACTTGCCATGTAGAGCCTCCAAAATTGAACAGAATCTATTGAACACTTGAAACGATACAGGAATTAGTGCGGGGCTGGCTACCTATCCAAATTGAACATCCCAGAGTATTTGCGCTTGATTGACGCCTTTTAGGGGAGCGAATAACCTTAGATATCTGCTTAAAACGGTTCAAGGAGAATTTAATGGAAAGAGTCGCATTCCGCCTCAAAGTTCGCGCTGAGATGATGGATGAATATGCCCGCAGGCACGAAGCTGTTTGGCCAGAAATGCTAGACGCTCTGCGTTCTACGGGTTGGACTAATTACTCTATTTTCCTAGATCGAACAGATGGCGCGCTTTTTGGCTACTTCGAAACTCCCGATTTAGCTGCCGCCCTTGCTGGAATGGGTAACGCTGAAATTAACGAAAAATGGCAGAAAGATATGGCGCCATTTTTTGAGAATCTCGATGGCGTTAATGCAGATCAAGGATTTACCAAGCTTGAACACGTTTTCTTCCTTCAATAATTTTTCCTCCTACTCCGACTACTAATTGGATAAAAAATGGCAACTAAAGCAGAAGTTAAAAAGGTTCTCGATCGTTTGCAGATTGAGACTCCCTCATGGGCGTATGGTAATTCTGGAACTCGCTTCAAAGTCTTCGGCCAGCCCGGCGTTCCACGCGATCCCTTTGAAAAAGTAGAAGATGCTGCCCAGGTACATAAGTACACCGGAGCTGCCCATAGTGTGGCGCTACATATTCCGTGGGACAAAGTTGAGGATTACGCTGCTTTTGCAAAGCATGCAAAGGATCTTGGGGTAGTTCTGGGCACTATCAATTCCAACACTTTCCAAGATGATGATTACAAGTTGGGCTCGGTATGTCATCCAGATAAAAAGATTCGCGAAAAGGCGGTCCGTCACCTTCTTGAATGCATCGAAATAATGAATATCACTGGCTCACAAGATTTGAAGTTGTGGTTTGCTGACGGAACTAATTACCCTGGCCAGGACAACATTAGTGCTCGCCAAGATCGCTTATCTGAATCACTTCACGAAACTTATAAACACCTCACTGGAAATCAGAGAATGCTTGTTGAATATAAGTTCTTCGAGCCATCTTTCTATACAACTGATATTCCTGATTGGGGGACCTCCTACGCACACTGCCTACAACTCGGCGAGCGTGCGATGGTTTGCGTTGATACCGGCCACCATGCGCCAGGTACCAATATTGAATTTATCGTCGCTTTCTTGCTTCGCGCTAAGAAACTTGGCGCATTCGATTTCAATTCACGCTTTTATGCTGATGATGATTTGATTGTTGGAGCGGCCGATCCATTCCAGTTATTCCGAATTCTCCATGAAGTGAATATCAATGGTGGTTTTGATGTTGGAACTCCCGTCTCTTTTGTCCTCGATCAATGCCACAACATTGAAGCTAAGATTCCAGGTCAGATTCGCTCAATTCTTAACGTTCAAGAAGCCGCTGCCAAAGCAATTCTTGTAGATCAGGATGCGCTTAAAGCTGCGCAAGCTTCTGGTGATGTGCTTGAAGCCAACGGCGTATTAATGGATGCCTATAACACTGATGTTCGTCCACTTCTTGAAGAATGGCGGACCGAGAAAGGTATCGACCCCAACCCTATGAAAGCATTTAAGGCTTCTGGCTACTTAAAGAAGATTGCTGATACTCGCGTTGGTGGCAACCAAGCTGGATGGGGTGCATAATTAAAAAGCTATCTGAGTTAACTCCAGCAGTTAACGAACTTATTGCTCGTTCCAATCGCTTAGGCGCGGATCCCAAGGTCACGAACTATGCCGGTGGAAATACGTCCGCCAAGGGCACAATCACTGACCCTATTTCAGGTAAGCCAACATCGCTTCTCTTTGTTAAAGGATCTGGCGGAGACCTCGGAACGCTTAAAGAAGAAGGAATCGCCGTTCTATACACAGAGAAGGTGCATGAGCTCAAGAATGTTTATAACGGCGTTGATCGTGAAGATGAGATGGTTGCGCTATTTGATTACTGCTTATTTGGTAAAGGTGGGGCTGCCCCAAGCATCGATACATCAATGCATGGGCTAGTTGAGAAACTTCATGTTGATCATTTACATCCTGATTCAATCATTGCATTTGCAACATCAACTGATGGTCCTGCCATAACTAAGCAATGTTTTGGTGATGAAATATTATGGGTTGATTGGCGTCGTCCAGGATTTCAGCTCGGGTTAGATATCGCAAAGATTGCAGCAGAAAATCCCAACGCAAAGGGATGCATTCTCGGTGGCCATGGGCTGACAACATGGGCTGATACATCCGATGAGTGCGAAAAGCGCTCAATCGATGCAATCAAGAAAGCCGAAGATTTTATTAGCGCACACGGTAAAAAAGAACCATTCGGTCCATTGGTTGCCAAGAACAAAGCGCTAGCTGAATCTGAACGTCACGCCCGCGCTGCAAAACTCTCGCCAATCTTGCGCGGAGTTGCTTCCCAGGATGCGCGGATGGTGGGTCACTTCACTGACTCTGATGTTGTTCTTGATTTTATGGCCAGCACATCACTTCACAAGCTAGCCGCTCTTGGAACTTCATGTCCGGATCACTTCTTACGTACCAAGGTTTCACCTATGGTTGTAGATACTGAGCCAAGTGCAGATTTAGATGATGTAATTGCCCGCATTCGAGTCTTGCACGAGGAATATCGCGCTCATTACTCGGCCTATTACACACGCCATGCAACTAAAGAATCTCCTGCTATTCGCGGAGCGGATCCACTCATCATTTTGGTTCCGGGCATTGGAATGTTTTCGTACGGTAAAGATAAGCAGACGGCCCGTGTCGCTGGAGAGTTTTATGTCAATGCCATCAATGTCATGCGTGGGGCTGAAGCTCTTTCTACCTACGCACCAATCTCTGAATTAGAGAAGTTCCGAATTGAGTATTGGGAACTTGAAGAAGCAAAGCTCCGCCGAATGCCAAAACCTAAAGCACTTCAGGGTTATATCGCATTGGTCACTGGTGGTGCTTCTGGTATAGGCCGAGCTATTGTTCAACGATACTTCGACGAAGGTGCATGTGTTGTTATTGCTGACCGAGATCTCGAAGGTGCTAAAAAGTTGATTGCTGAACTTGGTAACCCTGAGCGCTTGTTCGCGGTAGCCGCAGATGTCACGGCAGAGGACCAAGTTTCTCATGCAGTGGATGCAACTACGCTTGCATTTGGCGGAATCGATATTTTGGTTAATAACGCAGGTCTCTCGCTTTCTAAATCTTTAGTCGAGACCACTGTTAATGACTGGGATTTACAACATAATGTTATGGCGCGTGGTTCATTCTTATTCTCGCGCGAGGTTGCTAAGGCGATGATTGTGCAAAAGATGGCAGGCAATATCTTGTACATCACTTCTAAAAATGCAGTCTTCGCTGGTCCAAATAATGTCGCATACGGTGCAACTAAAGCTGATCAAGCACACCAAGTACGCTTACTTGCAGCTGAACTTGGTGAATATGGAATCCGCGTCAACGGAATTAACCCCGATGGTGTTGTCCAAGGTTCTGGAATATTTGCCAGCGGGTGGGGTGCAAATCGCGCTGCTGTTTATGGGGTTGAAGAAGAGAAACTTGGCGCTTTCTATGCACAGCGAAGTATCTTAAAACTTGAAGTGCTTCCTTCACACATTGCCGCTGCAGCTTTTGCTTTAGTTTCTGGAGATTTACCGCTTACGACCGGGCTTCATATTCCTGTCGATAGTGGTGTAGCGAGTGCGTTCCTGCGCTAATTATGGCTTCATACGCAGCAATTGATTTAGGAGCAACCAGCGGTCGAGTGGCGGTTGGCACAATTTCTAATGGAAAAATCTCTTTTGAGATCATCCACCGATTTACCAACGATCCTATTAATGATCCCGAAAATGGATTGCTCTGGAACTGGTCAAAGTTGCAGGAAGAAGTCGTTATTGGATTAAAAATGGCTGTTAGAAAATATATCTTGACGTCAGCAGCCGTTGACTCGTGGGGTGTTGATTATCAACTTCTTAATAAGGACGGGTCGCTCAACCCTCGAGTTTTTTCATACCGTAATCGCAGGCTCGACGGTGTCATGGAAAACACCATTAAATTATTGGGTAAAGAACGCATCTACAGTGCAACCGGAATTCAATTTCTACCTTTCAATACTATCTACCAGCTTATTGCCGGACAATCGATTGATGAATTTACTGGTGCTAGCCAATTTCTCATGCTGCCCGACGCGTTGAATTACTTTCTCTGCGGAAGCATGACCCAAGAAGTAACTAATGCATCTACGACTCAATTGCTAGATCCCACTACTCGTGACTGGGATTGGGAACTGATTACAGAGTCGGACCTACCAAGAGGAATTTTCCCGCCACTGCATGAAGCAGGATCAGTACTAGGAAAAATTAAGGGTCATGCACAATTAGATGGAATAAAGGTAGTTGCAGTCGGGTCACACGACACTGCATCAGCTGTGGCTGCGGTTCCAATGACTAATCCAGAGAAATCAATCTATATTTCAAGTGGTACGTGGTCTTTGGTCGGCTACGAAAAGATGCAAGCGAATACCTCACAGCAAGCTTTTGAAATTGATCTTACTAACGAACTTGGAGTCCAAGGAACCGTCCGCTCGCTGCGCAATGTTGCAGGAATGTGGCTGCTCTCTGAATGTCAGCGTGATTGGAAAGCACAAGGCTTGGAAATAGAAGTTGAAGAATTAGTGGTTGAAGCACAAAAAGTTCCGGCTAATTCATTTCTAATAAATCCAAATGACCACTTCTTCCTTGCTGCCGGAAATATGGTGGGCCGTATCTCCGAATATTGTTTGTCGAATAACTCTCCAACTCCATCAACTCCTGCAGAGTATGCGCGATGTATTTTTGACAGTTTAGCCCAGGCGTATCACGATGTTATCTTGGACTTTGAGGCTGCCGAAGGCCACACTTTCGATGTTATTTATGTTGTTGGTGGTGGAAGTGCAAATAACTTCTTGAATCAATTAACAGCTGATGTAACTCGCAAAAGGGTTATCACGGGGGCTGTCGAAGCGACGCTGCTAGGAAATATCGGAATGCAAGCTATTTCGGCTGGCGAAATCTCCGGCTTGCCAGAGCTTCGAGAGATGATTTCTTCATCAATAACACAAAAGGTTTTTCTTCCTTCCTAACATAAACCAGCGTAGACTTTGAGTCATGCGTTCGCTTCTCTGTGTTCCAGCTAGTAAACCATCAATGCTTCAGAAGGCGTTAGGAACGCAAGCAGATCAAATAATTATTGATTTAGAAGATTCTGTAATTCCATCAGAAAAAGCTTCGGCACGTGAGCATGTTCTTGAGTTTCTAAAAAATTTGGAGACTCA
>CAIVOW010000175.1 GCA_903907665.1 uncultured Actinomycetes bacterium
AATCATTCGCAAGCCGTTTTACAAATTAGAGGCTTGGATAAATCTTTCTATGCAACACATGCGGCGAACGATGTCCACTTTGATGTAAACGCTGGTGAAATTGTTGCGCTACTAGGAGAAAACGGCGCCGGTAAATCAACAGTTATTAAAATGCTTGCAGGTGTTTATATCCCAGACTCGGGTGAAGTCCTTATTGATGGAAATAAAATTCAACTAGATGGAAAAAATCACGAAATTGCTTTCGTCCACCAAACCCTTGGACTCATTGAGTGGATGACTGTTGCTGAAAACATCGCTCAGATTATTGGTTACCCAAAGCGCTTTGGCCTAATTAGTCCAAAGGCTATGAACCAACAAGCTAGAGAAGTTTTGAAAATTGTTGCTGGAGGAATCGATCCAGAGGCACGTATTTTTACATTAAGCCGCACCGATCGAAGTCTGCTTGCAATCGCACGCGCTCTCATCCAAAAACCAAAAATTCTTGTACTAGATGAGCCAACCGCGTCACTGCCAGCTCATGACGTAGTGCGGCTATTTGAAGTACTCCGCGATTTAAAGAAGAGTGGCGTCGGAATTATCTATGTCTCTCACCGCCTCGATGAAGTCTATGAAATTGCAGACCGCACAGTCATCATGCGAAACGGAGTGGTGGTTGCCGATCGCGAAGTAGCATCACTTCCAAAGTCTGAGTTAGTCAGTTTAATTGTTGGTAAAGAAGTTTTAGATACAGAGTTCGGTTTACCAAGTAAAGATATTCAAGTTTCACTTCAGGGCTTTGGCACTCCATCGGTCGGTCCACTAACACTTGATATATATAAAGGTGAAGTCATCGCTTTTTGTGGCCTTCGCGGTGCTGGGCAAGATGAGATTGGACGAGCGATTGCAGGAGTTCTCGCGTCCACCCGAGGAACAATCTCTCAAAATGGTGCACCACTTCATTACAAAAAAGTCCACCAAGCAGTTCGCCTACGCATTGGCTTTAGTACATCTAATCGTGAAACCGAAGCAATTGCTCCCGGAATGAGCGTTAAAGAGAATCTCTTTCTTAACCCACTTCTATGGGGTCGCCGTTTATTCAACGGGATTAGCTTGAAGAATGAGCGCTCTCAAACATTCCCGCACCTGGATAAATTTGGCGTCCGCCCGCGCGATCCCGATTTATCACTTGATACTTTTTCTGGAGGTAACCAACAGAAAGTTATTCTTGCTCGTTGGTTTGGGCTTTCATTTAAACTCATGGTTCTTGAAGAGCCAACAATGGGTGTTGATATCGGCGCAAAGGCAGATATTTATGGCCTCTTCCGCGATGTAACAGAGTCAGGAACTTCATTGATCATTGTCTCAACTGATATGGAAGAAGTAGTACGTGTTGCAAACCGCGCAGTTGTATTTTTCCAAGGCGAGCCAGTAGCGGTTGTTGAAAAAGCCGAAATTACTTTTAATAATTTAATTTCCATTGCTTCAAATCTCGCACCATCCCCAGCCTCAGGAGGCACCAAGTAATGAGTAAGAATTCGCTGAACTCAACCGCGCTCGAAGCCCCTAAGGGATCTAGCTTTCTGCGACGTGTTGTCCCTGTTTATGGCATGGTTGCAATCATTGTCGTTCTCTTCATTATTTTTGCGATTTCAAAACCAAATACCTTCCCAACGCTTCAAAATTTTAGAATTCTCTCCTCTGGAAATGCTGTGCTTTTCATCCTGGCTTTAGGTGTAACTCTGCCAATGGCTGTAGGAAAGATTGACCTTTCCTTTGGTTACGGCGTAGGGCTCTGGCAGGTTATGGCACTGGTATGGCAGATGGATGGCCTGGATTACCGATTAGTGCTTGTTATGATTTTGGTTGGTGGCGCAGTAGTTGGTGTAGTAAATGCACTACTGATTGAGCTAGCTCAAGTAGATGCCTTTATTGCGACCTTGGCGACCGGTCAAGTTATTTATGCCATTTCGTACTGGGTAACTGGTGGTACTCAAGTTATTGACCTTAAGAACAAGCGCGCTGAAGCCTTCAATAGCTTTGGAACATGGTCAATCGATCGAATCCCGGGCTCATTTATCGTGGCAATCGTCCTAGCGATTTTAATGTTCGTCGTTCTTGAATACCTTCCAATTGGCCGCTACATGTACGCAGTTGGTGCTAACCCGCGCGCGGCAGAGTTAATGGGTATCAAACGCAGCCGCTATATATATGGTGCGATGATTTCATCTGGCGTTATTACTGGTCTTGCCGGATATCTTCTTTGTGCACGCCAGCTTGGAAACGTACAGAGCAATATTGGCCCAGATTTACTGTTACCAGCCCTAACTGCGGCGTTCATTGGTTCCACAACAATTCGCCCAGGACGAGTAAACCCACTGGGTACTGTTGTTGGAATCTTTATCGCAGTTATTGGAATCTCTGGCTTGCTACAGATGTTCCCAGGAAGCTTCTTCCTAACACCACTCTTTAACGGCCTCACATTGGTCGCTGCAATCACGATTGCTTCTATCGCTAGTCGCAAACGTCGCAATAACAAGTCAGAAGAAAAGATTCCGAGCGGGAAAACTTCCGGTTCGGATGGGGATGTTAAGGAATAGGGCAGCGATGCTCTCCAGAAACTAAACCCCACATCGAAGAAAGGGACATACATGAAGAAATTCGTAAGACTCAGCCTCGTGGCAACTTTGGGTCTCTCGTTAGTTATTCCAAGTGCAATCGTGGCTAACCAAGCTTCTGCTGCTGATGTAGTTGCTGCCGCTAAGGCATATGTAGCTAACAGCCTCTCTGCGAAGTCTGGGTTCACCCCACCAGCAGTTGGTGCAAAGGCACAGAAGAAGGGTGCAACTATTGCATTCGTAGCATCTGATCTTTCAAACGGCGGAATCACCGGCGTACTTGCAGGAGTTAAAGAAGCTGCAGCCCACCTTGGCTGGACAGTAAAGGTTTACGATGGACAGGCAACACCAAGTGGACGCACAACAGCTATGAACGCTGCGATTGCTGACAAGGTTGATGCACTTATCCTCGGCGGAACAGATGCAACAGAGCAAGCTGCTCAGGTTGTTGCTGCTACAGCTGCAGGTATCCCATCATTCGGTTGGCACTCAGGCCCAACTCCAGGTGCAAGCCTTGGAATGAAGACAAACGTAACAACAGATCCACTAGTTGTTTCACGTACAGCTGCTTCATACGCAATCGCTAAGTCAGGAACAACAAAGTTTGGCGCAGTTATCTTCACAGATAGCCAATACCAAGTTGCGATCGCTAAGTCGAACGCTATTGCTGCAGAAATCAAGAAGGATAAGTACGGCAAGGTTTTGGAAATCAAAGACACTCCAATTTCTTCAACTTCACAGTTGATGCCTGCAATCATTGCAAGCATGCTTCAGAAGTACGGTAAGAACTTCACATACTTCTTCGGTATCAACGGTGCATACGCAAACGGCGCAGCTCCAGCTCTTCAATCTGCTGGCGTAAAGCCAACAGGCTCACCATATGCAATCGCAGCTGGTGACGGAGATAGCGCTGAGCTAAACCGTATTCGTACAAGCAAGTACCAGTTGGCAACAGTTGCAGAGCCTCTATACCTTCAGGCTTGGCAGCTAGTTGACGCGATCAACAGCACATTCGCAAAGGCACCAATTGCCAAGTGGGTTGCAGCTCCTGGTTTGATCGATCACACAAACGTACCAAAGGGCGACATCTTTGATCCAGCATCAGGATACCGCGCTATTTACCTCAAGCTCTGGGGAGTGAAGTAACTCATCACTGAGTTAACTCTCTAGCACTGTAAACTCCAGTGATGTTGGGAAACCAACGTCACTGGAGTTTTATAATTTTGGAGGAAAGTAATTACATGTCAGTTGCAGTGGGCTCAACACAACCATTAACCAGCGCAACCGCGCGTCTTCGCAGTGAAGTTCGTGGAGAAATTAGTGATGCCCAAATAAAACAAGCTGAATATGCAACAGATGCATCAAATTATCGTGTACTTCCACAACTTATTGTTACTCCACTTGACGCCACCGATGTCATTACAACCATCTCAATCGCCCGAGAATTTAATATTCCTGTAACTCTACGCGGCGGCGGAACGTCAGTTGCAGGTAATGCAATTGGCACTGGAATCATTATTGATACCTCTGTGCATATGAATAAAATAATTGAAGTCGATCCCGTTAATCGTTTTGCCATCGTCCAACCGGGAGTGATTCTTTCCTCCCTACAAAAGGCCGCTGCGCCACACGGACTTCGTTTTGGGCCTGATCCCTCAACCCAAAATCGTGCAACGATGGGTGGTCTAATAGGAAACAATGCATGCGGGCCTCACGCACTTTCATTCGGCAAGACCGCAACTAATGTAATTTCACTAGATGTTATTGATGGCCGTCTTCGCAGGTTCACCGCCGAAAAAGGAATGGAATCAATTCCCGGTCTTTCCCAGATTGTGTCGAACAATCTTGCAGTACTACGAACTGAATTTGGAAAGTTTGGTCGGCAAGTAAGCGGATATTCACTTGAACATTTACTTCCAGAAAATGGCGCGAACCTTGCCGCCGCGCTAACCGGCACCGAAGGCACGCTTATTACTTTGCTAGAAGCGAAGGTTAAGTTGGTGCCTCAGTCAGCCGCTCCAGCGCTTGTCGTTCTTGGTTATCCGACCATGCCAGATGCGGGTGATGATGTTCCTAACTTATTGAAATTTAATCCACTTGCCATGGAAGGTTTAGATATTCGCCTTATCGATGTTGCGCGCGAACATTGGAAAGGAAAGGGGTTCCCCGAACTTCCCAAAGGTCAAGGTTGGCTAATGATTGAAGTCGGCGGAGAAACCTCGGATGAAGCCGTTGCTCGTGCAAACGAATTAGCCAAAGCTGCAAATACAAAAGAATGTCGCGTATTACCCGCAGGACCAGAAGCTCGAGTTCTCTGGCAATTGCGCGCAGATGGTTCTGGTTATGCAGGTCGAACCCATAGTGGCAATCAGGCATGGCCAGGTTGGGAAGATGCAGCAGTACCTCCAGCAAACCTTGGAACATACATGCGCGAGATGGATCGACTTTTAGCTGATCGCAAACTGGAAGGTGTTCCTTTTGGCCACTTTGGTGATGGTTGCATTCATATTCGCATTGATTTCCCATTAGAGCGGGAAACTACAACTTTTAGATCGTTCATTGAAGATGCAACCGAGCTAGTTTTGAAACTGGGTGGCTCACCATCGGGTGAACACGGTGATGGACGCGCACGCAGTGAGATGCTCTCAAGAATGTATTCACCTACTGCTATTTCAATGTTTGAGCAGATCAAAGAAGTTTTTGATCCACAAAATATTTTAAATCCAGGTGTAATCGTTAATCCGCGTCGCATCGATCAAGATTTGCGTCGCCCAACTGCCGTCTCAATACAAAATGCAGGCGGTTTTGCATTCGGAGAAGATAACGGTGACTTTACAGCGGCCGTACACCGCTGCGTAGGAGTTGGTAAATGTCGCGCTGATAATTCAGCTAGCGGCGGATTTATGTGCCCCTCCTACCAAGCAACAAAAAATGAATCACTAGTTACCCGTGGTCGCGCCCGAGTACTACAAGAATTAACCCAGAACACCGGGAAAAATACCGATTGGTCCTCACCTATTGTTGAGGAATCACTTGACCTTTGCTTAAGTTGTAAGGCGTGCGCAAGTGATTGCCCTGCCGAAGTTGATATGGCGAAATATAAATCCGAAGTTCTCTATCGTCGCTACAAAGGAAAAGTGCGCCCGATCAATCATTACGTTCTTGGTTGGCTACCTCGCTGGGCTGCGCTTGCTCAAATTTCACCACCTTTAGTAAACGCAATCACCCAATCAACCGTAGGCAGTAAATTGTTACTTCGTTTTGGGGGCATGGATTCGCGGCGCACCCTTCCTAAATTTGCAAATAATTCGTATCTGAAATCTCAGAAGAAAAGTGCCGCAACATCTAAACCAAAAATAGTTCTCTGGGTTGATTCGTTTACTGATTCTTTTACTCCAAGTGGAGCAGTCGCTGCGAAAGCACTATTAGAAAAAATCGGTTATGAAGTTGTCATTCCAGAACAGGCAGCTTGTTGCGGCTTGACTTGGATCAGCACTGGACAACTAGATGGAGCGAAGAAGCGTCTTAATAATCTTCTTGGCGTGATGGCCCCTTATGTTGAACAAGGTATGGAGATTGTTGGACTAGAACCTTCGTGTACCGCGGTTTTACGTTCAGATTTGCTGGATTTACTGCCACATGACCCTCGTTCGCTGCAGATCGCAGAGGCCACCCGAACAATTGCTGAAGTAATTAATCGGGCGCCATCTAATCCGCAACTCTCCTGGAAAGCCCCTGATTTACGCGATACAACTTTGGTCGTGCAACCACACTGTCATCAGCACGCAGTGATGGGTTTTAGAGATGATCAAGAAGTATTACAAAGTACCGGTGTCACATTTAAGGAGTTAGCTGGATGTTGCGGCCTTGCAGGTAATTTTGGAATGGAAAAAGGCCACTTTGAACTTTCAAAAGCAGTCGCAGAGAACGCGCTACTACCTGCCCTTCGTGAGAAGGAAAGTAAGACTGTATTTCTTGCCGATGGTTTTTCATGTCGCACACAAGCCGATCAATTAGCAGGAGTATCTGGTGTGACTCTGGCAGAATTATTGATGTCGGGGTTTACTAAGTGAAAACAATAGTTTTGGATGATGATCCAACAGGTACCCAGTGCGCAACTAATGTAACAGTTTTGTTGAGGTGGGATGTTGATGCAATCGTCAGTGTTCTAAAGAGCGCAGATAGCGTCTACTTACAAACCAATTCGCGATCCCTTAATGAAGCGGACGCCGTCGCGCTGGCAGAAAAAATAAAAGCAGATTGCGACGCGGCCGGAAAAATTCTTAACGAGAGAATCGAATATGTGTTGCGCGGGGATTCCACCTTACGCGGCCATGTATTTTCTGAGACTGCTGTTTTTCTTAGCGCCAACTCTTCGATTCTTTTCCTACCCGCCTATCCAGATGTTGGCCGGACCACAATAGACGGCGTCCATTACGTCAAAATTGAAGGCACGAACCTGCGGGCAGATGAAACAGAATTTGCAGACGATCCAGTTTTTCCATTTAAGACAAGTGCAATGGTTGATTTTGTCGCAGAGAAATCAAATCGCACAGGCGTGCATGTTTCACTCGACATCGTTCGCAGCGGTTTAGATAACCTTATTACTGCGCTCAAAGCTGTTCCAGCGGGAAGTGTCATTGTTCCGGATGCGCAAAACGATGATGACATCGAGGCGATCTCTAACGCGGTTAAAGCCCTTCGTGAAAGTGATGCACCAATTTTGGTACGAAGCGCAGCCCCACTTGCAGCGCTACTAGCCGGCGTTCGCTCACGCGGCTTTCTACAAGGCCCGCTAAAGCAAGCGCCATTTTCAACTCTTTTGGTAGCGGGATCACACACAGAAGGTGCCACTAAACAACTGGCTGCAATTACTGCGCGTTGGGGCGAGCCAGAGGTGTTAAATACCGAAGCGGCAATGAGTGACCCAATTCGCGCTGCGAATCAGGTAGTTGTGGGCGCAAAAGCCAAACTCGCAAGCCGCTCATTTGCGATTGTAACTTCAGATCGAATTCGCTTAGTTGAGCACAATACTTTGGAGCATGGTGAGCGCGTCATGCAATCCATCATTGCTGCTGTGCAAAATCTATGTCCAGATGTTGATGTTGTTATCGCAAAAGGCGGAATTACATCTGCCGAAGTAGCGCGCGCTGGAATTGGAGCAAAAGAAGGTTGGGTTCTTGGCCAAATTCTTCCAGGAATTTCAGTTTGGAAAGTGAAAGACCGCACTAATCGCGAACTGCTCTACGTTGTAGTTCCTGGCAATGTCGGTAATCCAGATACTTTGATGAAAGTTATTGAAATAGTCGGAGTTAATTAACTTCCTACAACAGGATTTGCAAGAGTTCCGATTCCCTCAATCTCGATTTCAACCTGATCTCCTGCATGAACTGCATACATCGATGTAGGTGAACCACCCAATACAACATCCCCGCGACCTAAAGTTGTGTACTTAGTGATGTGCACCAACTGTGCCGCAACTCCGCGCGCTAATTGATTAGTGGATGTTTCAATAACCTGCTTACCATTGACGCGCACAAACATTGTTGCGTTATCAAATTGTGGAAAGTCGGTTTCAATCCAAGGTCCAAGCGGTGTAAAACCATCACCATTTTTAGATTGTAAAAGTAAATGATCGTGTGGAGTCTGCTCGGGTAAAGTGACATCGTTGCCGATTGTGAAACCCAAAACATGATCCAGCGCGTTTTCAAGAGTTAAGCGCCGAGCAGTTTTAGAGATAACAGCAGTAAGTTCGCACTCGATATCCATCTGACCTAGCTCGCCATCGCGGTGAATGGGATCATTAGGTCCAGCTGCTGTGTGTACGGACTTCTGAAAAGTTTGTGGCGGGTTGTTGATCTGATCGGGCGTTCCGTTGTGTGCCATTGCAAAGATGACACGAGGCTCAACTGGGGCCAAGAAAGTTATATCTTTTTCTTCAAATGATTCACCCGAGTAGACAAGTGGACTCTCAAAGATGTCATTGACGACGTGCCAACGGCCATCTTTAAATGCGACCTGATGAATTGATGATGCGTGCTGTACTCGTGCTAGTTTCATAATCGCCTCTTATTAAGTCTAGTTAAGACTTCTAGTAGTGCTTCGCGGCATCATTTGCAGATGTTTTGATCTGATACAAGCTGGTATTTGCTGCAATAAAAAGGTCAGTACCGTCATCTCCGCCAAAAGCCAGATTCCCTACCTTTTCGGGTGTGGGAATGGTGCCGATATGTACCCCATCTGCTGTGAATATTTGAACGCCGATTTCACTTGAGCACCAGAGATTGCCGTGTGTATCGACGCGAAAGCCATCAATGACGCCTTCTTTAATAGTAATAATGGTGCGCCCATTCTTAGCTCGACCATCTTGCATATCGTAAGCACGAATATGGTGGTTACCGGTTGCTTTAAAAAGAGCGGAAGTATCGGCTACATATAAAATTGATTCATCTGGTGAAAATGCCAAACCATTTGGCTCCTCAACATCAGTAACAACCGGGCGAAGTTTCTTGCTGTTGGCATCGATCGCAAAAACATAACAATCGTGATATTCCTTGACTCCAGGGTGACCTTCGATTTCAACGATAATTCCATATGGAGGATCGGTAAACCAGACAGTTCCATCGCGAGAAACAACTATGTCGTTAGGGGAGTTAAGACGAACGCCGTCATAGCTGTCGATGACCGACGTCACTTCGCCGTCGCGGTCACGTTCTATTCTGCGGTATCCATGTGAGCATTGAAGAACTGAACCATCAAGATCTAGTGTGCGACCGTTGGTGAACTCAACATCTGTTTTGTAGACCTGTGTCTCACCAGTTGCTGGGAAATATTCAAGGATGCGGTTGTTAGGTATGTCACTCCAACGCAGTGCTTTGCGTTGCGGAATCCAACACGGTCCTTCTGACCAGATTGCTCCAGTAAATACTTGCTTTGGAGTTGTACCGTTAGGTAGAAGAGCTTGCAGTTGGTCGTTACTTGTCATTCATTTCCCTCTCACATCTCACCCGCTAGTGAATACCCGAACTGTATCGAAAACTTTATATTCAACCTATTGCTTGCTCCCACTATAAAAAGTAACCTTTCCCACGCTAGAACAATCAATCAAATTACAGGAGTACATAGATGGCTGGTTCTGTAGAAACCCCAGATTTCGCTAAGAATATTAAATTCTTGGGACACACACTCCAAGGAGAGCGTGCCGATGGCATGCAATTAATGGTCCACAATGGCTATGCATATGTTTCACATATGTTCTCAAATGGTTTTACAGTGATTGATGTTCGCGATCCTCGCAAACCAATCCCAGGCAAGTATTACCCAGCAGCGCCAGGCACTTGGAATATCCATATGCAGGTTGGCGACGACATGCTTCTTGTCATTAGCGCAGCAAACCTTTTCGCTGCCATTCCAAATGAAGCTGATTATTACGGCCAATCATTTGGTGAAATCTTCATGAAGCGCGAAAAAGATTATGAAGCAGGTATGCGTGTTTATGATCTAAAAGATCCAGCAAATCCACGCGAAATTGGATTTATGGAAGTTGATGGCGTTGGCCTTCACCGCATTTGGTACACCGGTGGACGTTGGGCATATGCATCAGCACTCCTTACAGGATTTACCGATTACATGTTCATCACCATCGACATGGCTGATCCAACAAAACCAAAGCTCGCTGGTAAGTGGTGGATTCCTGGACAGAACATTGCCGCAGGAGAGAAGCCATCATGGGATCCACTCAAGTGGCGCTACGGTCATCACCACTCTGTTATTTCTGGTGATACTGCATATGGGGCTTGGCGTGATGGATCACTAGTTATTCTCGATGTTAAAGATCGCACTAATCCAGAACTCATCGTGCACAAGCAGTGGTCGCCGCCATTTGAAGGTGGAACACACAGCCCGCTTCCAATTCCGAATCGAAACCTACTTCTCGTCGGTGATGAAGGAACAATGGATGATTGCCAAGATGGAATTAAACGAATCTGGGTCTTTGATATCCGAGATCCAAAAAATCCAATTTCAATCTCAACATTCCCAATTCCAGATGAAGCAGATTATCCAAAGAAGGGCGGCCACTTTGGTCTCCATAACTTCCACGAAAATCGTCCTGGTTCATTTGTTAGCGATGAGATTTTCTTTGCTACATACCAAAACGCCGGCGTGCGTGTATTTGATTTGAAGAATGAGTTTGCCCCACAAGAAGTTGGTTACTGGGTTCCACCAGTTCCAGAACGCATGTGGGATAAGCGCCCTAATCGTCCACAAGTTATTCAAAGTGCCGACTGTTATGTCGATGCTAACGGAATCATTTATATGACCGATTACAACGCTGGCCTATATATCCTTCAATACGAGGGCTAATAGCGCTAAAAATAGATATGCAAAAAGCCCCGCTGATTTCTTAGGAAATTAGCGGGGCTTTTTAATTTAATTACTTGTGATTAACGCTCTACAGCTCCTGAAATAAAATCTTCAGTCTTCTGACGAGCTTGGTCATCAGTGAATTGAATTGGTGGTGTCTTCATGAAGTATGAAGATGGAGAAGTAAGCGGTCCGCCAATTCCACGATCCATTGCAAGCTTCGCGCAACGAACGGCATCAATGATTACGCCAGCTGAGTTTGGTGAATCCCAAACTTCGAGCTTGTATTCAAGGTTTAACGGAACGTCACCAAATGCACGACCTTCGAGGCGTACATATGCCCACTTACGATCATCTAGCCAAGGAATGTAATCAGAAGGTCCGATGTGAACGTTCTTTTCTCCCATGTCATAGTCAACCTGTGATGTGACAGAACCTGTCTTTGAAATCTTCTTTGACTCTAAACGATCGCGCTCTAACATGTTTTTAAAGTCCATGTTTCCACCGACGTTAAGTTGAAGTGTGCGATCCAAGTGAACTCCACGATCGCGGAAAAGGTGAGCAAGTACGCGGTGTGTGATGGTTGCACCAACCTGTGACTTGATGTCATCTCCAACGATTGGAAGTCCTGCCTTAGTAAATTTATCGGCCCATGCTGGGTCAGAAGCGATGAATACAGGAAGTGCGTTAACAAAACCAACACCTGCATCAAGTGCACACTGTGCATAGAATTTAGCTGCATCTTCAGATCCAACAGGAAGGTAGCAAACCAATACATCTACCTTGCGCTCCTTCAGGATTGCAACGATATCTACTGGTGCTTCTGTTGATTCTGTGATGGTCTCACGGTAGTAACGTCCTAGACCGTCAAGTGTTGTTCCACGCTGTACAACAACGTTGTACTGAGGAACTGTTGCAAATTTAATTGTGTTGTTCTCGCTCGCCCAAATCGCATCAGCAAGATCAAGACCGACCTTCTTAGAGTCGACATCGAATGCAGCAACGAAGTTAACGTCGCGCACGTGATAACCACCAAGAACGGTGTGCATGAGGCCAGGAATCTCATCAGTAGGAGAGGCATCCTTGTAGTAAGTAACGCCCTGAACGAGTGAGTTCGCGCAGTTACCCACGCCAACGATTGCTACGCGGATTTCTTTATTATTGGTCACGCAGATTTCCTTTCGATCTTTATCATGTCTTGCAACCAAACGATTTCTCGGTCAGCAGCATCCAAAGAATGACGACGCCATTCCATTAAGTACTTGTCTTTCGCAGCTATAGAACTTTCTAACTCTGCTCGCAAGATTGCAGCCTTTTCCGAGAGACGACGAAGGCGACCTTCAAGAATTCGCAGGCGACTTCCAACAGGCGTTGGCCCGAAGAATGCGAAGCGAATTTCAAAGTTTTCATCGTTCCAGGTATCAGGATCAGCAACTTCTACAGAAGATTCAAATTGTTCGCGGCCGGCTTTGGTAATCGCATAAACAATGCGCTTGCGCCGTGAGCGTCCAACGGGGGTTTCACTTTCCATCTCTTGGATATTTCCTGCCTCAAGCATCCGGTGGAGCTGGGGGTAGAGCACGGAGAAGGCGAGGCCACGGAAGGGTCCAAAAATGGTCATGATCCGCTTACGCAGCTCGTAGCCATGAAGCGGCCCCTGTGCCAAAAGCCCAAGGATGGCGAATTCGAGGGTTTCACTCTTAGAGCGCATACCTAGAATCAACCTCCCTATTTCAACCGGAATTTACCCAGATATATCGTATTTCGATTTATTCGATATATCGAATCGTTACATTAGCATATGGGAAAGCCCCCTAGATTCCAAACTCTGCTCACCTATTTATACATATTTATACTTATTCATACTTATTTATTGTGAAAACTAGCCCGAGCCCCCTAACCTATGCAGGTCGCACGTGACCGGCCTGGCCACTAGAGAAGCAGGCTTGTACTAATTCGAACTCATTGAGGAGTCTTTCCACGTGTCTACCACCTCCAATCTCGTCCAAGTCTCAGGTTCCAACCTGGTCTACGTCTATGTAGTCCTAGGAATCGCTCTTGTAGCCCTCGCCATCGCGTGGGGCCTACGCGCTCAGGTCCTTTCAAATGATGAAGGCACTGAGAAAATGAAAGAAATTGCCGGAGCAGTTCAAGAAGGTGCCGCCGCGTACCTCAACCGCCAATTTAAAACACTCTCCTATTTCGTCGCGATCGTCTTCGTTGTTCTCTTCGCCCTACCAGGCGCTGCAGATATTCGAATCGGCCGCTCAATCTTCTTCCTCGTTGGCGCAGGATTTTCTGCCTTCGTTGGATACAACGGTATGTGGCTCGCAGTTCGCGCGAATGTGCGCGTTGCAGAAGCTGCTCGTCAAAAGAGCGCAGAACGCGCAGTCAAGATTGCTTTCCGTACAGGTGGCGTTGTTGGTATGACAACAGTTGGTCTTGGTCTCTTCGGAGCTGGACTCGTTGTAGTTATCTACCGCGAAAGCGCACCATCAGTACTTGAAGGATTCGGATTCGGCGCAGCGATGCTCGCGATGTTCATGCGCGTTGGTGGAGGTATCTTCACTAAGGCAGCAGACGTCGGCGCTGACCTCGTCGGTAAAGTTGAGAAGAATATTCCAGAAGATGACCCACGTAACGCTGCAACCATTGCAGATAACGTTGGCGATAACGTCGGTGACTGCGCCGGCATGGCAGCAGATCTCTTTGAGTCATACGCAGTAACCCTTGTTGCCGCGTTGATTCTTGG
>CAIVOW010000176.1 GCA_903907665.1 uncultured Actinomycetes bacterium
CCCGCAGTTAGCCTTCAGCTGGTAATTCGGTCGAGATTTGAGCCTGAATTGCCCCAACTTCGCCAGCAATTTCGCCAGCAATTTCGCCAGCAATTTCGGTGAGTTCATCGATCTCAGCAGCAGGCTTCGGTTTCTCAATACGCTCAACAGGGTTATCCGGATGAATATCGATACGGCAACCAGTCAAGCGAGCAGCTAGACGTGCATTCTGACCATCTTTTCCGATGGCAAGGGAAAGTTGAAAGTCCGGAACAATTACCTTGATTGAGTTTGGATCATTATTGACGCTCACTGCGCTTGTAACTCGCGCTGGCGCTAAAGCGTTTGCGACATAGGTTGCCGGATCCTCTGACCAATCCACAATATCAATTTTTTCACCAAAGAGTTCATCACTAACAGCGCGTGAACGCGCTCCGCTTGGACCAATCAAAGCGCCCTTTGGACTTACTCCTGCGCGATGTGTACGAACTGAAATCTTTGAACGTTGTCCAGGTTCTCTTGAAACTCCCATTACTTCCACAACGCGATCGTTAATCTCTGGAACTTCGAGTGCAAATAGCGCCTTCACTAATTGTGGGTGAGTGCGCGACAATGTGATTTCGGGTCCTCGCTCCCCTTTTTCAACTCTCACTACAAAAGCTTTAATACGGTCACCATGCTTAAAAATTTCACCTTTAACTTGCTCGTTAGGTGGAATTTTTCCTTCAGTGCGTCCGCCCAGGTAAACGTAAACGATTGCTTCGTCTCGGCCCTGCTGAACTTCCCCCGAAATGATGTCACCAATTGATGCTGAGAATTCTTCAAGCACTGCATTGTCGCGTTCCTCGCGCATGCGTTCTTTAATAGATTTGCGAGCAATGGATTCTGCAATCACTTCGAATCCCTCTGGATTATCAATAACGGTTTCTAACCAAATTCCTTCTTCATCATATACGGGAACATGAATAACAAACTCACCAGTGACCCGGTTATAAACACAGCGACCCTTTGGTTTAGATTCTGGAAATTCTGCATATGCCTCTGCAACGCGGTTCTCGATGTAATTAATAAGTTGTTCAATCGGCATCTTGCGATCTTCGGCAAGGGCGACTAACCCTTGAAAATCAACGGCCATTATTCAGCAGCCTTAAATTCAACTTGTACAATCGCTTTTTTCATATCAACGAAAGCAACGTCAAGATCTCCTATAAAAACTCTCTCTTCGGTTGAATCTCCGATGCGGCCTTCATGAACGGCGCCATCCAACATCGTCGCTTTAATTAGGCGGCCCTTATTCTTTCGCCAATGACGAGGAACTGTGAGCGGGCGATCGATTCCTGGTGATGTAACTTCAAGCGTAAAAGGTGTGCTTCCTAATTCAGGCAGAGCCTCAACAATTTCAGAGATGTTCCGGGAAATTTCAGTTACTTGATCGAGGTTAAGGCCAAGTTCGCCATCAACAATCACGGTTAACAGACTTTTTCTACCAGCTTTAACTAGCGTGACATCCTCAAGAAAGGCGTTGGAGGATTCAATAGTGGGAGTAATGGCTTCGGCTATGCGATCACGAACAGTCATATTTACCCCAGACACTATTTAATTTTTAGGACGCAGTTATTAGTACAACCCAATCATAACCCACCTTTGCAATAAGCAAAAATGTCACACCCAGGAATACTTTTCGTACCAATGGAGAGCCGCCTTTGATTGCCATCCGCGTTCCAATGAGCGCACCGGTTACGTTGGCAACGGCCAAAATCAATCCCACATGCCACCAAATATGCCCAGTGATCTGAAAGGAGATTATCGCTGCGACATTTGTTGCCCAATTAACCAGTTTTGCCGTTGCTGATGCTTTCAGAAATGCATAGCCAACGACACCAACAAGGATGAAAAGTAGGAATGTTCCCGTGCCTGGACCAAATATTCCATCGTAGAATCCGATGAGTAGCCCAAAACTACCAACAATCCAATGCCGCACCGTCGCAGTAAATTTAAGGTTTTCCACCATTCCAAGTTCTGGTTTAAACCATGTATAAAGTGCGACCACGATCAAAAGTGCAAGTATTAATGGTCTAAAGAAATCTTTGGGGACGGATGCCGCTAGTCGAGCCCCTGTCATAGATCCAATGAATGCAGGAATGGCCATATATGAGGCAATACGTAAGTCCGGCTTTACCCGCTTAAAATAATTATATGTAGCCGTAGTAGTTCCAAAAACTGCTGGAATTTTATTAGTTCCAAGAATCATTGGGAGCGGTTTATCTGAAATCCCGATTAATAAAGCAGGAAGCTGTACTAGTCCTCCGCCGCCAGCCATTGCATCAACAAATCCAGCAAAGCCAGATGCGATAGCGAGAAAAAGCCAGGTCGCTAGTGACATTAGCTAGAAGTTATAACTTTGTTTATCTGCTCGGGAGCCCCATCAAGTGCAATTTCGACTTTATCTCCGCTTCTGCGATTGCGAAGTTCTACTTTTCCATCAGCGAGTGCTTTTCCAACAATCACAATAAATGGATTTCCAATCAACTCTGCATCTTTAAATTTCACTCCAGGGCTCGCATCACGGCGATCATCCAACATCACTCGAAGCCCTTTGGCTTCTAAATCAGTTGCTAACTTTTCAGCCGTATCAAAGGGTAAATCTTCCTTACCCGTTGCCACAATATGCACATCTGCGGGCGCTACTTCGCGTGGCCAAATGAGTCCGATTTCGTCGTGGCTTTGTTCTGCGATAGCGGCAACCGCACGTGAAACTCCAACACCATACGAGCCCATCGTAACAACACGAGCCTTGCCATCTTTATCCAGCACAGTTAGATCAAGAGCCTCGGCATATTTTCGACCAAGTTGAAAAATATGGCCAATTTCAATTGCGCGATCAATAACAACTGGAGTTGCACACGCCGGACATAAATCTCCAGCCTTTACTTCTGCAGCTTCGATAAAAGCTTCAACCTCAAAATCTCGGCCATGTGTTACATACATGACATGCTTTTCACGGACGTTGGCACCGGTAATCCAATGTGAACCCTTGACGATACGAGGATCTGCATAGACGGTAATCCCATGTTGCTTTGAATCTTGTGGCCCAACATAACCCTTTACAAGTCCAGGGAACTTCTTAAAATCATCATCTTCAAATAGTCGCAACTCTTCAACCCCAGGGAGATTTGCCTCAAGGCGTTTCAGATCTACTTCACGATCACCGGGAACCAGGATGGAAATTGCTTTGCCATCGGCCATTAGTAGAACATTTTTTAGCGTATCACTCGCTTGAAATCCACCACCATGATTCTGGTTTAGAAGATCAACTAGCGAGTCAATCGTTGGAGTATTAGGCGAATCAAAAACTTTCATAGCGGGTGCTGCCTCGCCAGAATAATCAGCAACTTTTGTCACCATTGCTTCAACGTTCGCGGCATATCCGCACTTAGGACAAAGTACATAAGTATCTTCACCAGTAGCGCATGGAGCCAGAAATTCTTCAGAGCGTGAGCCACCCATGGCACCTGATACTGCTGAGACAATGTTGTATTTCAAACCAAGTCGATCAAAGAGGGAAATATAAGCCTGCCGATGTTTCTCATACGAAGCGGCAAGTCCAGCGTCGTCAATATCAAAGGAATAGGAATCTTTCATCACGAATTCACGACCACGAATAATTCCACTACGAGGACGAGCTTCATCACGGTACTTTGTCTGAATTTGATAGATAGAAATTGGAAGATCTTTATAAGAAGCAAACTCACCCTTAATCATCAGCGTGAACATCTCTTCATGTGTTGGACCAAGAAGCATGTCGTTTCCGCGGCGATCTTTTAACCGAAAGAGAGAGCCGCCGTATTCTTCCCAACGCTTAGTTCGTTCATATGGCTCACGAGGCAGGAGCGCTGGAAAATGCACTTCTTGAAATCCTGCAGCATCCATCTCTTTGCGAACAACGCGTTCTATATTTCTAAAGGTGATGTAACCCAGTGGAAGCCATGAGTAAATTCCAGCAGCAATACGGCGAACGTATCCGGCGCGTACTAGTAGACGATGTGAGGCTACTTCAGCGTCTGCTGGATCATCACGAAGGGTACGAAGCAGAAGAGTCGACATGCGCAGCATGTGAGTACCTTACTTGACTGAAACAGTCGGTTCGCCCGACGCAACTCCAGCGCTTTCCATCTCTTCTGCAAGGCGCATCGCCTCTTCGATGAGAGTTTCTACGATTTGAGACTCTGGAACAGTCTTTATGACCACTCCTTTAACAAAAATCTGGCCTTTGCCATTGCCGGAAGCGACACCAAGGTCTGCTTCGCGTGCTTCCCCAGGACCGTTTACAACACAACCCATGACTGCAACGCGTAACGGAACTGTCATGCCTTGTAATCCTGCCTGAACTTTTTCAGCCAATGTATATACGTCAACTTGTGCACGCCCGCACGAAGGACAAGAGACAATTTCCAACTTTCGCTGGCGCAGATTGAGCGACTCTAAAATGGAAATTCCTACTTTAACTTCCTCAACTGGCGGAGCGGAAAGTGATACACGAATTGTGTCTCCAATTCCTTCTGCCAAGAGGATTCCAAATGCAGTAGCAGATTTGATTGTGCCTTGAAAGATTGGGCCAGCTTCAGTAACACCTAGGTGAAGTGGGTAATCACATTTTGATGCGAGCAGACGGTATGCCTTAACCATAGTTACTGGATCATGATGTTTGACAGAAATCTTGATGTCAGAAAATCCATGCTCTTCAAATAAAGATGCTTCCCAGAGAGCTGATTCAGCGAGTGCCTCAGGAGTTGCTTTGCCATATTTCGCAAGCAATCTTGGATCTAGCGAGCCTGCATTAACGCCGATTCGAATCGGAATTCCTGCATCACCTGCTGCCTTTGCGACCTCTTTAACTTTGTCATCAAATTGCTTGATGTTGCCCGGATTCACGCGAACAGCTGCGCAACCAGCATCAATTGCTGCGAAAATATATTTTGGCTGAAAATGAATATCTGCAATAACAGGAATCTGGGATTTCTTCGCAATTTGAGCAAGTGCGTCTGCGTCATCTTGACTTGGCACTGCAACGCGAACTATTTGGCAACCAGATGCCGTTAATTCAGCAATCTGTTGCAGAGTTGCATTTACATCAGAAGTCAACGTGGTGCACATGGACTGAACACTTACAGGAGCATCACCTCCGACAAGAACGCTACCTACTTTTAGTTGCTTGCTCTTTCTGCGAGGAGCGAGCGTGGGTGGTGGCGCATCTGGCATTCCGAGATTGATTGCATTTTGCATAGGACTACCTTACAAGTTGAAGTGGACTGGATTGAAAATATCGGCCGCTAGAAGCAGTAACGAGAGGACAGCCAGGAATACAAAGACGACCAGGGTAAGGGGCGTGAGCGACTCCACATCAATCGGTCTAGGGTTTGGACGCCGACGAACTCGGGCCCAGAGACTTCGAAGCCCATCGACGAGCGCGATTGCCATATGCCCGCCATCTAACGGAAGAAGTGGCAGCAAATTAAAAATCCCAACAAAAATATTTAGGCTGGCGATAATAAGTAGGAAAGTTCCAATCCGCTCGTTCCAGCTGAGCGCTGAGTTTCCAGCAGTTTGGGCAGAAGCTTCGGCTACGCCTATTACTCCTACGAGTCCAGCTGGATCTCTTTTCTCTCCACCGAAGGTTTGTCGAAAAAGAGCCGGTATTTTCGCTGGTAATTTCGCTAGCGAAGAAATGCTTCCGTTGAAAAGTTCGCGTGAGAGGTGTGCTGATTTATTTATTGCAGATAAAAATGGAGTGCGTTGTAAACCAATTTTGTTAATAACGCCAATCATTCCAATTGTCTTACCATTAACTTTATGAGGTATTGATGTTATGGGAATGTCTAATTGCTGGCCATCGCGCATAACTGAGAAAATATTAGTTTTTCCAGGAGATTTACGAACTACATCGATATCACTATTCCAATCCTGAACTGGATAGCCGTTAATAGCTACAAAGGTATCTCCTGGAAGAATTCCTGCAGCTTTTGCTGGAGATGGTAAAGATTTCGTTGTGCAAGTGCTGTTATTAGCGTTAATACAAGGAACAACTTGTGAAACTGTCGATGTAAGAGCAGTTGTCCCGACACCAAAAAAGATTATAAAGATGAGAAGGTAGCCAATGACGAAGTGAAGGAATGATCCAGCGCCAAGTACTATCAATCGCTTAGGTGCGGAAGCTTTATAAAATGCTCTGTGAGCATCGCTTTCAGGAAGCGCTTCACTGGCAGACATTCCGACGATGCGACAGTATCCACCTGCTGGAATTACCTTAATTCCAAATTCTGTTTCGCCTCGTTGGGTTGACCAAATTCGCTTTCCGAAACCAAGAAAGAACTCGGTAACTTTCATACCATAGTGCTTAGCCGTGAAATAGTGTCCAGCTTCATGAATCATCACTGAAGTGAGCAGCGCAACTATGAATGCAATAACTCCAATAAGACCCATCACGATGAGATTTCCTCTTCATTTACTAGTCGGTTTACTAGTTGCTCTGCAACTTGGTGCGTATCTTGCTCGATGGCACTGACATCGCTCAAATCTCTGGCAGCTGAATAACCCCGAACTTCTAGAATTTCTACAGTCTTAGATACTACGCGAAGGATTGAGGTGAAATCTAATTTTTTACTGAGAAATGCATGTACTGCTATCTCATTGGCAGCGTTGAAAACTATTGGCATTCCATTACCAACTTCACCAACGCGATGAGCTAAATTTATTGCGGGAAATAATTCACTATTGATGGGACGAAATTCCCACGTGTGACTCTTCGACCAATCAACCGGGGTTGTAGAGCGCGCAATACGATTTGGGTAACCCAATGCGTAGGCAATCGGACCCTTCATATTTGGTGGACTTGCCTGAGCAATTGTGGATCCATCAACGAACTCCACCATCGAATGCACAACAGACTGAGGGTGAATAACGGCCTCTATCTGAGAATAGGGAATGTCAAAAAGATAATGTGCTTCAATAATTTCTAACGCCTTATTCACAAGTGTTGCTGAGTTGATTGTTACAACAGGACCCATAGACCATGTCGGGTGAGCGAGCGCATCCTCAATAGTCACATTGCTCAAATCTTTGCGATCTCTAAACGCTCCCCCGCTTGCAGTCAAAATTAATTTCTTAACTTCAGTGCTTTTGCCAGAGAGAAGTGCCTGATAAATAGCAGAGTGCTCGGAGTCCACCGGGATGATTCGATCACGGCCATATTTCATTACTAAATCTCCACCAGCAACAAGTGATTCTTTGTTAGCAAGTGCAACAATATTTCCGGCTGCGAGCGCAGCGAGCGTTGGCCCTAGACCGATTGAGCCCGTAATACCGTTAACGACAATTTCGGCGCTCATGCTTGCAATTTCTGATGCTGCTTGGGGACCACAAATTACGGAAACACCTTCGGGGGCCTCTGCGGAAAATTCAGCAGCACTCGTTCCAATAAGCGGAACTCTAAATTTCTTGGCTTGCTCAGCAAGCAGCGCATGGTTTGCCGATCCGGCCGATAGACCAATTACCCGAAAAAGTTCAGGGTTAGCGGCGACCACTTCCAGGGCCTGGACCCCGATTGAGCCTGTGGAGCCCAAAATCACGATATCGCGCATGCCACCATTCTCTCGCACTTTCCAGTAGTAGTTACACTTTAGCCATGTACTCAAAGACTCCTCTTGCGCAAGAACGCCACCTTGTAACTGCTATCCCTGGTCCAAAATCCCAGGAAGCCCTCGCTCGCAGAGCTGCTGCCACATCAGCAGGTCTCGGTCTGACTTTCCCTGTGGTCATTGAACGTGCACACGGTGCAATTCTTGAAGATCTTGATGGCAATCGCTTAATTGATTTTGGTTCAGGTATCGGAGTAACAAATGTTGGAAGTACGAACGATCGCGTCGTAAAGCGCGTCATCGATCAGGTTCAATCACTGACTCACACATGTTTTACAGTCGCTCCGTACATGGGTTACATCGAAGTTTGCGAACTTCTTAATGAACTTACTCCAGGGACGCATGCAAAGAAGTCGATGCTTGTTAACTCAGGCGCCGAAGCTGTTGAAAATGCAGTCAAGATTGCTCGTCGCTATACCAAGCGTGATGCAATTATCGTTTTTGAACATGCGTATCACGGCCGTACTAATTTAACTATGTCGCTGACAGCAAAGAACATGCCTTATAAGGATGGATTCGGTCCATTTGCTGGAGAAATTTATCGCATGCCTTTGCCTTACCCATTTCGCGCAACAACAAATCCAGAAACCCTTGCTCATGATGCCTTTGAAGAAATATCTCATCGCATTGAGAAGGAAATTGGCGTCAATAATGTCGCTGCAATATTAATTGAGCCAATCCTGGGCGAAGGTGGATTTATTGTTCCTCCTAAGGGTTTCTTGCCGGCGCTCTCTGAATTTGCCACAAAACATGGAATTGTCTTCATTGCCGATGAAGTTCAATCAGGCTTCTGTCGCACAGGTGATTGGTTTGCAGTCAACCACGAGAATGTCATCCCCGACATGGTTACTACTGCTAAAGGTATTGCGGGTGGTCTACCTCTTGCTGCAGTTACCGGTCGCGCGGAAATTATGGATTCAGTCCACGTATCTGGACTGGGTGGAACATATGGCGGTAACCCTGTTGCTTGCGCAGCCGCTCTTGGCGCAATTGAAACAATGAAGGAAGAGAAGCTCGCTGATCGCGCAAAACACATTGGCCAAATTCTTGGTGATGCACTTCGTGCTCTTCAATCAAAATATCCGATTATTGGCGACGTACGTGGCCGAGGTGCGATGCAAGCTATCGAACTTGTTATGCCAGGAACGAAAGAGCCAAATACTCAAGCGATGCTTGATGTTGTTAAGTACTGTCAGAACAAGGGCGTCTTAATCCTTACTGCTGGAACCTATGTCAACGTCATACGCTTCTTGCCACCACTGGTTATTTCAGATGAACTTCTTAAAGATGCACTTAGCGTTCTAGAAGAAGCTTTCGCAAGTCTTAAGTAATTAACGGTCCAGCACGTTACGAATCGGTTGATACTTTCCGCCATTTTGTCGCACTGTAATTGCGCTGAGCGCTTCTAAAATCACGCGATTAGCTAGTAACGCGGTGATGTCGCTGCTGTCATAAGCAGGCGCGACTTCAACAATATCGATTCCAACTATCGGAAGTTCTGTGCAAATGCGACGAACTGACTCTAGAAGTTCTCTACTTGTCATCCCGCCTGGCTCAGGAGTTCCTGTTCCTGGCGCCATGCCTGGGTCAACAACATCGATATCAACTGAAAGAAATACACCATCGCAACCATCGGTCAGAATTCCAAAAGATTCATTCAATACCTCATTAAAGCCACGATGATGAATCTCAGTCATTTCATAGGAGCGCATCCCTTGATCACGCATCCACTTAAGCGTCTTATCATCTGGCCAATAGCCTCTTAGTCCAAGCTGTAAGAAACGATCACCTCGAACAGCCCCCGATTCAATGAGGCGACGCATTGGTGTTCCGTGCCCTATGAGGGATCCAAATTGATCTTCACCAGTGTCAGCATGTGCATCAAAGTGAATCATGGACACTTTGCCCATACCTAAATGGTGTGCGATGCCTGTTACATCGGCTGACGCTATTGAGTGATCGCCTCCAAGTACTACAGGGATGGCACCAGCTCGTGAAATTTTCTCTGTTGCAACTTCTAGCAAGGCAAGTGAGCCAATGAGATCGGCGCCATTCATCAACAAATCTCCAGCATCAAAAATCTTAAGATCTTTTAGCGGATCTACTCGAAAAGTTAGATGTGGACGCTCTCCATCATGTGGCAAATAATCAGCGCCACGAATTGCTTGTGGACCCATTTTCGCGCCGGAGCGATAGGACGTTCCGCTGTCGATGGGGGCTCCCACAATGATTACATCCGCGCCTTTATAGGTTTCGGGCTTATCTAAATCGCAAGCCGGGATACCCAGGAATGTAAAATTAGGTCCGTACATATTTCCAATATTTGTCATGAGGCCCCTACTTTACGCTTTTTGCTGACAACTTGCCCAAGAACCACAATGATCAAGGCCAAGAAAAACATAGCCGATCCAATCACATTTGCTTGCGCCGGTAAACCACGTTCGGCGTGCGTATAGACATAGAGGGGAAAAGTGATAGTTGTACCAGAGTTGAAATTCGTAATAATAAAGTCATCAAAACTCAAGCTAAACGCTAGCAACGCAGCACCAGCAATTCCTGGTGCAACAAGTGGAAAAGTAACTCGGCGGAAAGTCTCACGTTCATCAGCATATAAATCCATGGCTGCCTGTTCCAGGCGAGGATCTAAGGATGCGATTCGTGCCTTAACTGTAACTACGACAAATGAAATACAGAACATCACGTGCGCTATAACAATTGTCCAGAAACCAAGGTTCATTCCGAGATTAAGAAAAATAGTAAGAAGTGATGCTCCTAGCACCAGCTCAGGTGAGGCCATGGGAAGAAAAATCAAAGTGTTAGTAACTGAGCGTCCCTTAAATGCATAGCGACCGAGGGCAAATGCAATCAGCGTTCCAAGAACTGTTGCAATGAAAGTAGCCAATAAGCCTATCTTTATCGAATTTCCCAAGGCAGGGCAGACATCAAGAACCCCGCACGGTTGTTTCCAGTTGTTTAGCGTAAATCCGCGCCATACAAGATTAGATTTAATATAGTCATTAAATGAAAAAGCAAAAGTGTAGGCCACTGGAATGAAGAGATAGGTGAACCCAAGAACCATATAAATGCGGATTAGATTACGTCGAAACCAACGAGTAAGAGTCTTCATACCAACTCCTCCGTGCCTGCTTTTTTAATATAAATCATCACAAATATTGAAATAACAATCATTAAAATAAATGAAAGTGCCGCCGCCGTTGGATAATCCTGTTCATTTAAGAATTTCGAATTAATCACATTGCCAATCATTTTCGTCCTTGGATTTCCTAAGATTTCAGCGTTTACATAATCTCCCGCCGCGGGAATGAAGGTCAGCAAAGTGCCTGCTACAACTCCAGGCATCGACAGTGGAACAGTGACGCGACGAAAAGTAGTGAATGGGTTGGCATACAGGTCACCAGAAGCTTCAAGGACTCGGGGATCAATTCGTTCTAGACTGCCATATAAAGGAAGTGTCATAAACGGAAGAAAGTTGTACGCCAAGCCTATGATGACAGCTGGCGCACTGGCAGTGAGGTGCGTTGTACTTCCAATGAGATGTACATCAGCAAGAAATCTGTATACGGGACCATTCTGTCCAAGAATTTGCTTCCAAGCGATAGTGCGAAGTATGAAAGAACAGAAAAATGGTGCAACGACGAGGACAAGTAAAATATTCTTATATTTACCCGATTTGAAGGCAATTCCATATGCCAGCGGATAGGCGATTGCTAATGCAAGCAGGGTGGCAATCAGGGCGTAGAGAAAAGATCGACCAAACTGAACGCGTGCTGCAAAAATAGAATCCCAGTAATTTGCCCACCGATATGTCTGAATAAATTCGCCGATTCCAACGCCAGGAGTCTTTGTCGCTGTACCAACTAAAGTAATAATCGGAGCGACGAAGAAAAGTGCCAACCAAAGCAGTCCTGGTGCAAGTAGTAAGTACGGCACAAGCGATTTCTTCTTGAGGTTGGGGGTTGCCGCACTTAACGCGCGAGCGGCTACGGCCATTTTTATTCCACTTCCGGATTAACTTCAGAACCAGCGGTGGCGTCTTGCGAGCCATCGAGTGCAAAAGAAAATGCAGGTTCCCACGTCAGCGTTACTTCATCACCTTTATCAAGGGGTGGAATTCCATCATCATTTTGTTCAAAGACCATGATTTCTTGCTTCCACGGCATTTCAACCTGGTACTGGGTTGAAACTCCAATGTAGGAGACATCGGTGATGTGCCCACCTTTGAATACATTTCCAGGGCGAGTATGGCCATCGGTATCGATACGAAGTTTCTCTGGTCGAATTGCGTATAAAACCGAATTAGTTTTGGAATGTGTGCGACTCTTTAGAACTTTCGCTTTCTGACCATAGAGATCAACCACATGATAATCACCATCACTATCAATAATTGAACCCTCGATGAGATTAGATTGCCCAAGAAAGTTGGCGACAAAAGCAGTTTTCGGATTGTCATAAAGCTCGGCAGGGGAACCCATTTGCTCAATTCGACCGTCATTCATGACTGCAATAGTGTCAGCCATCGTCATTGCTTCTTCCTGATCATGCGTCACGTGAACGAATGTCAGCCCTACCTCAGTCTGAATCCATTTTAATTCAATTTGCATCTGACGACGCAACTTCAAATCAAGAGCGCCAAGTGGCTCATCTAATAGAAGTAGCGCAGGTCGATTGACGATGGCGCGAGCAACAGCAATGCGTTGTTGCTGACCACCTGAAAGTTGAGTTGGTTTACGATCTGCAAGGTGTGGCAACTCAACGAGATTGAGCACCTTATCAACTTGAGCTTTGACATCTTCGACACCGCGGCGGCGAAGGCCAAAGGCGATATTTTCAAAAATAGTGAGATGCGGAAAGAGAGCGTAGTTTTGAAAAACTGTATTTACTGGACGCTGGTATGGGCGTTTATCGGTGATATCTGTTGAACCGATTGAAATCTTTCCGGATGTGGGATCTTCCAATCCAGCAATCATCCGAAGCGTGGTGGTTTTTCCACAACCAGAAGGTCCTAAAAGAGCGAAGAAGGAGCCTTCTGGAATCGTCAGAGTCAAGTCATCCACAGCTTTAAAATCACCGAAACTTTTAGTGAGATTAGTGAGCTTTAGATCTCCTTTAGCCGATTTTGAAGCGTCTGACATTAACCGTTTCCAATTGCTTTCTGGAAAGATTTTGCATACTTTGCAGTTTCAGCTGGGTTGAGTTCACGGAAAACTTTGAGGTTCTTCCACATGGCATCCGTTGGAAAAATGAGTGGATTATTTACCTGCTTAGGATTAATTTTCGCCATGGCAGCCTGAGCGCCTGCAACCGGGCAAATATATGTTATGTAATTTGCAACTGTTGCCGCCACTACAGGGTCGTAGTAATAATTTATGAGCGCTTCTGCAGCAGCCTTATTTGGCGATGTTGAGGGAATCATAAGGTTATCTGTTGAGAATGTTCCACCTGATTCCGGAACTGCAAAGCCAAAGCGATTTCCATTTTGAAGATTGAGCTGGTTGATATCGCCAGACCATCCAATTACTGCAACGGCATCTCCACTAATTAAGTCTTCGGCATAACTCTGACCTTTGACTTGGCGAATGTAGCCATCTTTGATCTTCTTTTGGATGTAATTAACCGCGTTCTGGAATTGAGTATCAGTAAATGGTTTTGAAATATCTACACCCTGCCAGAGCATTATTAAACCAATGGTGTCGCGCATTTCAGAAAGAACTTCAATCCTGCCTTTATTAGCTGGCGCGAAGAGATCATCAAGCGTCTTCATCCCCTTTGGAATTGCGCTCTTGCTCCAGGCGATACCAGCAATAATTCCAGCCCAAGGAAGGGATTCATGGCGACCCTTGTCAAAAGGGCGATTGAGCAGAGATGGCAAGATGTTTTTCTTATTTGGTATTGCTGCATCATCAAATTTTTGAATGAAACCGCTGGCAACCCACTGGGCCGCTTTCCA